>CAZYTV010000036.1:23503-24406 GCA_964650455.1 uncultured Chitinophaga sp.
GAAATACCTAAAGATCCCGCCAAGGCTGCCGTAGTAAGAATGCGACCGGTGCATTTGTGTACGCTGGTGATAAAGTAATGGGCATTGCCTTGATCATGGTTCGACACGCCTGCCTGTCCGGTAGGCAGGCTCACCATGACAAGGACAGCTCGTTGTCACCCTGAGTAGCCGTTTAGAAGTACTTCAGGGGTTCAGACAATATTACTCGGCGTATCGAAGGGCGGCAAGCTCACCATGACAAGAACAGCGGCTCGCGATACAAGAATATTCCATCCCTATCGTGATTGAATGACGTTACAAATCTTTCGAATAGTTACTGCTTTTCTGCCTACGGAGCGGAATGTTCGTGTCATGCTGCCCTTCGATAAACTCAGGAGAACAGTAGACTGCCTCTTTGGAAAATTTTCAGGGGTGCCATATAAACTACTGAGGCAGTCGTATCGAAGCATGAACGTGTCGCCCTTCGGAAAGCTCAGGGTGACAAGGGCTGTTGTCATGCTGAGCTTGTCGAACCATGACCATGCCGAAGCATTACTTCACCTCTTCAAACTCTATATAATCACCTGACTTGAATTTTGAATCGGGTTGACTTGCTTCAGCTTGTTGCGTGTAGCCGGATTGCTGCTGCTGTTGCTGCTGCATCTGTTCCTGCATGCGGCTCTGCATTTCCCGGAATCCTTTTCTGATTTTCCGGCTGGCGATAAAGACCGGTATCACCAGTTTGAAAATGAACTGGTAAAGGATATATAAAACTATCGCTAATAATATATACTTCATCGGACTGTAAATATAATAAGGGGTTGTTTCTTGCTACCGGTTTTTCGGGGTAGTTAACCGATGTATTAACTGGCAGGTATTTCCGAAATTGATTTGGGACTTTCCGTAAAAATCCCTTACATTTAG
>CAZYTV010000037.1:0-23873 GCA_964650455.1 uncultured Chitinophaga sp.
GACCATTGTAGGCCGCGAACTCTTTGACAATGCTTTCCGTGAATATTCACGTCGCTGGGCATTCAAATCACCCACACCCGCTGATTTGTTCCGTACGCTGGAAGATGCCACCGGGGAAGACCTCGACTGGTTCTGGCGTGGCTGGTTCTATGGTATTGAAGCCTGTGATATCTCCATTGATTCAGTGAAACATGCGATACCGGATGTAAGTGCTATACCCATGCTGACCAAAGACAGTGTGGTGTACCGCCCGCTGGCAAAACCATTTGTAAACGATTTTGAAGACCTCTCCAAAATCCGTAATCGCCAGGATACAAATATTAAATTCCAGACGGATGCAGATACCACGCTGCGCGATTTCTACTGGAACTATGCCCGTGGAAATGCCCGGTATGATACAGCTAAATACCCGGTGACCATGCGCCCTCAAACCGAAGCCCTGGATGAAGCCGGAAAGCAGAAGTATGGTGGTAAACATTTATACGAAGTATCCTTCAGTAATAAAGGAGGACTAACTATGCCGATCATTGTTGAATGGACATTTAAAGATGGATCCAAAGAGATCGAACGCATTCCCGCACAGGTATGGCGGAAGAACGAAAAGAATGTCATCAAAACCTTTTTAAAAGACAAGGAAGTAGCGTCCATCAAACTGGATCCTTATAAAGAAACCGCTGATATTGATGAGACTAATAATACATTCGGTGATTTCAAGGAACCGTCAAAATTCAGGCTGTTCAAACAAAAGCAGCAGGTAACCCCGGCTCCCGGCATCAACCCGATGCAAAAGGCACAGGAAAAGAAAGGATTCTGATCCTGAACATATTAAAGAAAAAGCCGCTTATCAAAAAGCGGCTTTTTCTTTTGACAGACTGAACCGGTATATACCTGAATTCATTACTTTAGTGACTCCGGAACAAAATCCATTATTAAAAATCAACATATCAAATGAGACAGTTTCTTTCCTGTTTACTAATGGTAGTGGCCATCAGCAGTACAGCGTTGGCGCAAAACATCTATAATAATCCCAACAGCAATCACGGCAACAAGTTTGAACAGATGGGTGGTATACTTCCCACTCCGAATGAATACCGCACTGCCAGCGGGGCTCCCGGTCCCAAGTACTGGCAGCAACGTTGTGATTATGATATCAAATGTGAGCTGGATGAAAAAAACCTGAAACTAAACGGCAGTGAGACGGTCACTTATTTCAATAACTCGCCGAATGAACTGGTGTATCTCTGGTTACAGATGGATGAGAACCAGCACAGCAGTGTGAATAATGCGAATTACCAGGGCAGCAACCCGATGAACCGCCAACTGAGTCCGCAGGCCATCGATCGCAATGATGAAGCCAAATCCGACAATGGTTATGGTTTCAAAATTACCAGTCTGACAGATGCCACTGGCAAATCACTCAAGCACACGGTCAATAAAACAATGATGCGGGTGGAACTGCCTGCACCACTGAAACCCGGTCAGCGATTTGTGTTCAAACTTGACTGGAATTATAAGCTGGCCGACCGGATGAGCAGGGGCGGCCGTGGTGGCTATGAATTCTTTCCTGAAGACGGCAACCATGTGTTTACCATGACCCAATGGTATCCGCGTCTTTGTGTATACAGTGATTTCCAGGGCTGGCAAAACCACCAGTTTACCGGTCGCGGAGAATTCGCCCTGACCTTTGGCAATTTCAAAGTAGCGATGACCGTTCCGGCTGACCACGTAATCATGTCTACCGGTGAAGGTCAGAATTATGCATCCGTACTGACACCCGCGCAAATGGCCCGTTGGAATAAAGCAAAAAATTCCGCTGAACCGGTTGAAGTGGTAACGCTGGATGAAGCCAAAGCAGCGGAAAAACAAAAAAGTGACAAAAAGAAAACCTGGATTTTCAAAGCGGATAATGTACGTGACTTTGCCTGGGGTTCTTCACGGAAGTTTGTCTGGGATGCGCTGGCCACCAAAATCGAAGGCAAGAAAATCATGTGTATGAGCGGCTATCCCAAAGAAGCCTATGGCCTCTACCGCAAATACTCCTCCAAGGCAGTTGAACACACCATCAAAACATATTCTAAATTCACCATTCCCTATCCGTACCCGGTAGCCCAGAGTATTGAAGCTGCTAACGGTATGGAGTACCCGATGATCTGTTTCAACTTCGGCCGCACCGAAAAAGACGGCACCTACAGTGAAGGCACTAAGAATGGCATGCTGGGTGTTATTATCCATGAAGTAGGGCACAACTTCTTCCCCATGATCATCAACAGTGATGAGCGCCAGTGGAGCTGGATGGATGAAGGGTTGAACACGTTTGTTGAATACCTGGCGGAGGAATTATGGGATAATAAATTCCCCAGCCGCCGCGGACCGGCTGCGTTTATTACTGATTACATGAAACTGCCCAAAGAACAACTGGAGCCCATCATGACCAACAGTGAAAACATCGTGCAGTTTGGTCCCAACGCATACTCCAAACCTGCCACCGGCCTGAACATCCTCCGTGAAACCATCATGGGCCGCGAGCTCTTTGATTACGCGTTCCGCGAATATGCCCGTCGCTGGGCGTTTAAACACCCTGAACCCGCAGACCTCTTCCGCACCCTGGAAGATGCCAGTGGTGAAGACCTGGACTGGTTCTGGAGAGGCTGGTTCTTCAGTACCGAAGTTTGTGACATTTCACTCGACACCGTTAAATATGCCAAACCGGATTTAGCCGCTGTGCCTGAAACACGCGAAGCATCCACCTTCAAGCGCAGTGCAGACAAACCCATGCTGCCCACATTTGATGATATTTCTAAAATCCGCAACCGTGATGATAAGAATATCAGATTTCAGACCGATGTGGATACCACACTGCGTGACTTCTACTGGCGTTATGGCCGTGGACAGGAGCCTTATGATACCAGCAAAAAAGAAGTGACCATGCCTGCCGGGGGTGCTGAAAAACTGAGTGAGGCTGAAATGGAAAAATACGGCAACCGTCACTTGTATGAACTGACATTTAGTAATAAAGGTGGTCTCGTTATGCCGATCATTATTGAGTGGACATATAAAGACGGCAGCACAGAAATTGAGCGGATCCCGGCCCAGGTATGGCGTCTCAATGAAAGCAAAGTGATAAAATCATTTATTAAAGACAAGGAAGTGGCTTCTGTTAAACTGGATCCCCTGAAAGAAACAGCTGATATCAACGAAAAAAATAACAGCTGGAATACGATACCGGAAGCTTCCCGCTTTACGATCTTCAAACAGGCCCATGGCGGTGGAAGAAGGAACCAGGGCGGACAAGGGGGTAACCCGATGCAACGCGCCCAGGATAAGAAAGGATTCTGATCCGGATTCAGCAAATAGTATTGTAAACCTCCGGGAAACCCCGGAGGTTTTTTTATGCTTTTCAGTAATCCTTAAAAAACAATCAGATTCTACGTAGTTCTCCGATAACCGTTACAATCAGGTCTAAAAGAAGGGGAATACACCCTTTTCGTAAAAATAACAGGGGATTCTCCTAAAATTCAATCGTAAAAGATTGCAGGTGCCAGTCATATTCTCTATTTTTCACCATTAGATTAAACCTTATTGCTCATTGCTTTTGAACCGAATATGATCTCCGGCCACCACCTCTTTCTTCCGACCAGAACAAATCTTAGCCTAAAAGCCATCCTTCTTTTATGCTGCATCCTGCTGCTCAGCCTGATAGCGATCGGTCAGCCCTGTAATATCCAGTGTCAGAATTGTATCCAATCCAACAATGGAATTCAGGCAAACGGAAGCACCGGTTTTTGTCCGGGACAGCAGGTTAAACTCTATTTCAACAGAAGTTGTGTTACTAATTTTAATCAGTATACTTTTCAATGGCAGGTATCGACCGGGCCTGGCACCTGGACGAATATAAATGGGGCTACATCTGACACCCTCTATGTCACTGTTGCCAACACCTTCCAACTGCTGATCTCGGGTCCGAATAATTGTACCAGCAGTTGTACCATGACGGTGAATGCGTATAGTAATCCTATAGCGGAGTTCAGTTCCGCCCCCAATAATACCTGTGGACGTACCAATGTGCATTTTAGCAATAACTCCACGCTTCCTGGTGGTGGAATCATGACGTATCAATGGAATTTCGGAGATCCCGGATCAGGCGCAAACAACACTTCGACTGCCACCAATCCAAGTCATTATTATATCCCGCCGATCGGAACCGGTTCCATCACTTATACAGTAACCCTGATTGCCACCAGCAACACGGGATGTAAGGATACGGTCACCCACACCGTTACGATTGGCGAAAGACCGGATGCCACCCTGGACGAAATCACCACCGGGGGTGTAGTGACTATCAATGGACAGCTCTACTTCCGGAAATGTTCTCCGTCGCCATGGACTATGGAATTCCTCAATGCGTCCACCACCAACAGCTTCAATACCAATTATACCATCATCTGGGGAGATGCTACTCCGAATTTTACCAGCACTACTTTTACAGGTACTGTAACCCATACATATAATGTAGGCTCTTATGTACTGCAGTATATCGTGAACTCGGCCACCTGTTCCGACACCACCCGTTATAATATTTTTGTAGGTAATCAGCCGGCCGGGGGATTGTTAAGTCCGGGCAGTACCACCATCTGTAATGGCTCAGCACAGGCCTTTATCATTTCCGGTGCGGCCGGTAATCCTCCGGGCACTCAATACACACTGACCTTCAATGATGGCAGTAACCCGGTCACTTTTATTCACCCGGCACCGGATACCGTTTTTCATACGTTTGACAGCACCAGTTGTGGAACTACCAGTTCCTCCGGCAATACCACCTACCCCAACGCATTTGGTGCCTTCCTGACGATCACGAACCCTTGTGGTGCCACCAGCGGTTCGATTGTACCGATCTATGTATCCGGCACACCGGTAGCTGATTTTTCTATCTCACCTAAAGACACGGTTTGCCAGACCCAGACCGTAACGTTTACCAATACCGGCAATTCCGGTAATACCGCCGAGAATGGAGTTTGTACACCCGGTAAAGTAGTCTGGAAAATTACCAGCAATATTGCCGGTACACCATGGACCCTGGTTGGCGGAAACATGGGGAGTGATATAGGCTCCTGGACAACGGGTACTCAAAACATCAATATCCGGTTTGACTCCGTTGGCATTTATACGATTAAACTTAAAATACGGAACTCCACGCTCTGTGGAATGGACTCAATCACACAAACCATTTGTGTTAACCCATTACCTACCGCCGATTTCTATCTCAGCAAAACGGCCTTATGTGTGGACGATTCTGTAACCGCTTTTGGCAGTACAAATATTCCTCACTGTGGCCTGAATACCTTTAAATGGACCATTGGCTACCAGGCAGTGAACGGGTGTACACCGGTCGGATCCAGTTATACTTTCCTGGACGGAACCACGGACACCTCCGCCAATCCGAAAATCAGGTATAATAATCCGGGTATCTATTCCGTATCCCTGCAGACTTTTGCCCCGGGGCTTACCTGTTTCTCAACGGTAATCACCAGGTTTGATACGGTGAAAGGTAAACCTGTCGTCAATCTGAACGTTCCCCTGGTTGCCTGTGCAACGTCGAATGTGACACCGGCAGCTACGGCCACCTGCTTTACGGATAATGCCAGCTATCTATGGAGTTTCCCGGGAGGAAGCCCGGTGAGCTCCAGTTCGCTCAATCCGGGAAATATTACTTATGCCACTGCAGGAACCTATACTATTACACTCAGTGTGACAAATGAATGCGGCACCACTACCCGGACAACCACGATTACCATCAATCCTCTACCGGTAGCGAATGCAGGACCAGATCAAGAAATCTGTTCCGGCTTATCCACTAACATCGGTACGCCCGCCGTAAGCGGTAATACCTATCTGTGGACACCGGCCACCGGACTAAGTTCCACTACAACCGCAACCCCCACGGTTACACTGACCAATGCAGGACCGGCTCCGGTTGTATTCACTTATGTGGTTACCGTCACCAATAGTAATAACTGTTCAGCAACAGATACGGTATTAGTTACGGTAAATCCCCTTCCTGCAGTTACTGTTAGTCCCAACATTGGCATTTGTACCGGCAACAGCACCACCCTGACAGCATCAGGAGCGGACACCTATTTATGGTCACCGGCCACGGGCTTAAGCAGTACCACCGGAGCGGTGGTTACAGCTAACCCGGCAGTTACCACTACGTATACGGTTACCGGTACCACTACCGCTACCGGTTGCTTTAAATCAGTATCGGTAACTGTCACTATCAACCCGCTACCTGTAGTCAACGCGGGTCCCGATATTAATCTTTGCAATAATCAGGCTCCGGCAACCCTTGTTGGTACACCAGCCGGAGGAACCTGGTCCGGACCGAATATCACGGCGGGCGGAGTATTTACCACTTCGGGAGCGGGTATATTCATGGTAACGTACACCTATACTAACGGAAACGGATGCACGAATTCAGATATTGCCCAGGTTACCGTGTACGAAGAGACCACCGTATCGAATGCAGGACCCGACCAGGATCTTTGTGGAACGGTGGTCAGCATGGCCGCCAACCTGCCTGTTGTTGGCACCGGCACCTGGAGCCAGGTAAGCGGACCGAATACCGCTACTTTCACTGCGCTGGGAAATCCTTCAACCACGATCACAGGACTTGTTCCCGGCACTTATGTTTTCCGCTGGACCATCAGCAACGGTCCCTGCAGCAGCAGTGATAATGTGACCGTCCTTATTTTACCAGGTCCCACTTCCGCCAATGCGGGCATTGACCAGGCGCTCTGTCTTTCAACCACCGCTACCTTATCGGCCAATACGCCTGTCATTGGTACAGGAGTATGGAGCCAGCTGAGCGGACCTGCCGCCATTATCCAAACGAACAATAACCCCGTTACTTCAGTCACTGGACTTACACCCGGCACTTATATATTCAGATGGACCATCAGTTACAGTAACTGTCCGCCCAGTACGGATGATGTACAAATAATTATTTACGACAATCCCAGTACGGCAGCAGCCGGGCCCGACCAGGAAATATGTAGTACAGGTACCCAACTGGCTGCTACAGCAGCCACTACCGGCACAGGCTTATGGTCCTTTGTCAGCGGTCCAAATACACCCCTGATTGCAAACACGGCCCAGCCGAACAGTTTACTCAGTAACCTGATCCCCGGTGTATACCAACTGAGATGGAGCGTTTCCAATGGGGTTTGTCCGGTCAGCAACGACCTCGTTCAGATAACCGTAGGCGCCCTCCCTACTACTTCCAACGCAGGACCGGATCAGACACTCTGTGCGGCAACGACCATAACCCTGCAAGGCAATACGCCCACAACGGGAACTGGTATCTGGACCCAGGTGGCAGGTGCTCCAGCCACTATCACTAACCCGGCATTACCTACGACTACAGTCACCGGTTTACTGCCCGGCAATTATACTTTCCAGTGGACGATCACCAACAGTGTATGTCCGTCCAGCCAGGATCAGGTGAATATTACCAATTACAATACGATCAACAATCAGATCAATACTACCCCCCAAACACTTTGTGCCGGACAAACCCTGCAGATTAATGGACAGTTGCCCACAGGAGGCAATGGCATTTACAGTTATCAATGGCAGCAAAGTGCCGATGGTATTACCTGGACGGATATCGCGGGAGCTACGGGGCAAAACCTGACTTATACTGTCAGCAGTTCTTTGTTTATCCGCCGGGTGGTGACTTCCTTACCCTGTACATCAAACAGCGCCAATGTATTCATCACAGTACTGGCTTCTATCAGCAATAATACTTTGAACGGCAACCAGTCCATTTGTATCAATACCGCGGCAGCGCCGGTTATTGGTTCAGTACCTTCCGGTGGTGATGGAACGTTTGTATACAATTGGGAGCTAAGTACAGATGGCGGAACGACCTGGACCCTGATCACCGGTGCCAACACAAAAGATTATAACCCGGGTATATTAACCCTCACCACCTGTTACCGCCGGTTGGTATCCACCAATCTCTGTGCCGGGCCACAAAGCAATACCTCTGCATCCATCTGTATCACGGTTAATCCGGATGCACAAGCGCTTTTTACCTACCCGGCAGATACGGCCTGTGCGGCATTTGCGATACAAATACAGAACACATCCCCCGCGAACCGTCATCTCCGGTATGACTGGTATGCGGATAATAACTTTATTGCTTCCGGACAAGCATTCCCAGGTTATACAATCGCTGGACCCGGGCAATCCGTTACGATCAAGCTGGTCGCGATCAGTGCCTTTGGTTGTAAAAATGATAGTCTCTCCCATGTGTTTGCGACCAAACCCACCGCCAACCCTTCCTTCACGGCAAGTGATACAGTTGGCTGCGGTCCGTTAACGGTCAGCTTCACCAATACAACAGCGCAACAAACCTCTTTCTCCTATTTATGGAATTTCGGGAACGGAGTTACTTCCACCCTGGCCCAGCCAGGACCGGTGGTATTCAATCCAAATCCGAATTTCAGGGATACCATCTATAATGTCCGCCTGTTTGCTTTCACTGAATGTGATACACAGGTATTCATCGTTCCGGTCCGGGTGATGTCAAAACCCAGGGCGGTATTTACTCCTGACCGTACCACCGGTTGTTCACCCGTAACAGTCACATTCAACAACCTGTCACAGGGTATTGGTATGAGTTATTTCTGGGATTTCGGAGACGGAGCCACCTTATCGAGTACGGTATACGGACCGGTTCAGCACACCTATATAACCGGCATTCAACGAACCTATCCCGTCCGGCTCAGGGTCACGAATAATTGCGGGGTCGACTCATTCCTCGTGAATATTGTAGTAACCCCCAATACCATTCAGCTCGACTTTGCCGTGGATGGAACTACGGTTAATGGCTGTATCCCGCATACTGTACGGATAGTGAATAATTCTGCCGGCGGCAACTTGTTTCAATGGGATTTCGGCGATGGGAACACCTATAACTCAGCGAGCAATGTAGAAGTCATTAACCACACTTATTTTCAGACGGGTTCCTTTAACATTACTGTACGGGCTATCAATTCCTGTTCGGACACTACGGGCACGGAAACTATTACCGTCTACCGGAAACCAATACCCGCTTTCACCTATACCACCACGACCTCCTGTATTGGCGACAATGTGCAGTTTAACAACCTCACGGATACCGCCACTTTATATACCTGGAATTTCGGGGATGGCAATTTTTCCAATCTCCGGCACCCGGCACATTTCTATACCAATCCCGGTGTATACACCATTACGCTTTACAGCAGCCTGCAACATGCCACGGGCATCGTATGTACGGATAGTGTAAAACAACTCATCACGATCACCGATCGGCTGCCCGGCCTCTTCCTGGCATCGGATACGCTCGGAAAATGTCTTCCGTTCACCGTTACATTCAGCAATCAAAGTACCGCGGCACTTACCGCCGTCTGGAATTTTGGGGATGGCAATACGGGAATCGGAAATACCGTGTCACACACGTATACGGCCAACGGCACCTACCTGGTCAGCATGACAGCAACGGCACCAGGCGGGTGTATCTATAGCTACAATAAACCCATCGTCATAAGCGGCCCCTCCGGTTCCCTGAATTACACAGGAGGAATCGTTTGTGGCAGCAGCCCAGTCCGTTTTGAATCCATGGCCCTGAATACCGATTCTGTCCGATATGATTTTGGTGATGGACAATTCTTTACAGGTCCGTCGGGTGTGATCTTCCATACTTATTCTCAACCCGGTATTTATATACCGCGGCTCCAGCTGATTTCCGGTACAGGAGGCAGTTGCCGCATCACCTTACCTGCAGGCGATACAATCCGGGTGGATTACCTGGATGCAGGATTCACCCAGGCGGCTATCCGGTATTGCGATTCCACGGTCGTGAGCTTCAGTGATACCAGCAGGGCCTACTCCGGACTGAGCACGTATCAATGGTTGTTTGGCGATAACCAGACCAGTACTTTACAAAGCCCAAGACATACCTATACCAGCAGTGGCAGTTACCAGGTAACCCAGGTTATCAGTTCCGTCTGGGGATGTACCGATACCGCCCGCTTACTGTTACCCATCATCGTAAACAACACACCCGTTGCCCAGGTGAATGTGGCTCCCACGGGTTGTATGAAGGATACCGTGACCTTCAGTTCCAATATCAGTTCAACCGATCCCATTGTACTGACCAAATGGGTACTCTCAAACGGGGTGACCAACCTGAATCCTTCATTCAGTATGGTGTTCAGTCAGACCGGCACTTATACCGTTACTTTCATTGCAGGTACGGCGAATGGTTGTTATGACACCACCACCACTTCAATAACGATACATTCGATTCCGGCCATCACGGCCAGCAGTGATCAGCGGATCTGCCTTGGACAAACCGTACAACTCAATGCCAGTGGCGCCACGAACTACCAATGGTCACCACTGAACAGCCTGAGCTGCTATACTTGTCCGAACCCCATTGCCAGTCCTTCGATCACTACTTCTTTTGTCGTATCAACGGTCAGTCCTTTTGGTTGTAAAAATGCGGATACCGTATTGGTGCAAGTAGTGCAGCCTTTTGATCTGACTGTTTCACCCAACGATACGATCTGTATCGGGCAAAGCACCACCCTTACCGTAAGTGGTGCCCAGGTCTATAACTGGCAACCGTCCCAGGGATTGTCCTGTAATAACTGTTTAAATCCGGTTGCTTCTCCTTTGCAGACAACCCTGTATCGTGTGGTGGGCTATGATCTGTACAATTGCTTTACCGATACAGGCTATGTGACAGTGGCTGTCGGACAATACCCGGTTGTTTCGCTGGGCCCTGACCAGGTACTCGCCACCGGAACACAGCTGCAACTGAATAATACCGTAACAAACGGACCGGTTCGTACCTGGACCTGGAGTCCCACGGCAGACCTGTCCTGTAATAACTGCCCCACCCCGGTTGCCAACATCCGCAATGATGTTTGTTACAGTCTGACGGCCCGCAATATTTACGGCTGTGCCGGCAGTGATACCATGTGTGTAAAAGCATTCTGCAACGATACCCAGGTCTTTATACCCAATGCCTTTACCCCGGATGATGATGGCAAAAATGATATCCTGATGGTAAGGGCCAGTGGTATTCAGCTGGTGAAGAAGTTCATCATCTTCAACCGCTGGGGCGAGATCGTATTCGAACGGAGTAATGTACCACCCAACAATCCGCAGTATGGATGGAATGGCACCATCAAAGGAGTAAAAGCCAGCAGTGATGTGTATGTATACATTGCCGAAGTAATCTGTGAAAACGGAACTTCTTACAGCTATAAAGGAAATGTGACACTAATAAAGTAATTGCTTATGCGTGCGAAATTATTCACCCTCTTATGCCTGGCTGTATTGTCAGGGGTAAAACTGAGCGGGCAGGACTTCACTTTCTCCCAGTTCCAGGAAATGCCCCTGTTGCGCAACCCGGCTATCGCTGGTTTGTTTGCCGGGGATATCCGGATTCAGAGTGCCTACCGGTCGCAATGGCTGTCGGTGACCACCCCTTACAAAACCATGGCCATCAGTGCCGAGACCAAGATCCCGGCTAAATATCAGGATGATTTCTTCACAGCTTCCCTCCTGGTCACCAATGATGTGGCGGGTGATTCCCGGTTAAGCCGGTTACAGATATTACCTTCCATCAATTTCCTGAAATCGATCAATGACAATAATGGATATATCGCCCTTGGGTTTATCGGCGGACTGGTGCAATCCCAGTTTGATCCCACCAAACTCACTTTTGATGATCAGTTTCAGAATGGTTCCTTTAATCCACTGAATCCGACCAGCCAGACATTCTCTAAAACCTCCATCACTTATTTTGATGCCTCAGTGGGCATGTCGTACAGTGACCGGATCGGGCAGAACACCAAGTTTTATATCGGCGGGGCATATTTCCATGCCAACAAACCCAAGGTCTCCTTTTTAGATGATAAAGTTCTGCTGAAGCCGCGCAGTGTCATCAATGCAGGCCTGAGTATTGAGACCAGTGAATATGACAATTTTTATATTTTTGGGGATTATATCCATCAGGGTGGAAACCGGCAGGGATTAATGGGATTGATGTACAGCCATATTATTGGAGAATATATGGAAGATGACAATGTCAGTCTTTCCCTCGGGGCCTTTTACCGCTGGGGTGATGCGGTCATACCGTCAATCAAACTCAACCTGTATAAAGTCAGCCTGGGCATCAGTTATGATATGAACGTATCCAAACTGGCCCGTGCATCCCAGTTAAGAGGCGGTTATGAATTTACCGCTTCCTTCCGTTCTTTCCTGAACATCCGGAATACCAGCCTGAACAAAGTGAAATGCCCGGTTACTTTTTAAAAATTTTATGGTGTGGCTGTTATATTATTTAACCACATTACCTTTAATGTGGTTATTAATACAAACGCATGAACACAAACCGGAACAACTCATTTAACAAAAGCACGAAACCCAATACCCCCCGCCTCCTTTCCCTGATTCTTGGCCTGCTGATTTTTTCGGCTGCCCATTCCGCCACGGTGGATTCCGTGTCCATTTACAGTCCTTCCATGAAGAAGGGCTATAAATGTGTGGTGATAAAACCTGACTCTTACAAAAAGAAAAAAGACTTTCCTGCTGTCTACCTGCTTCACGGCCACGCCGGCTGGTACGCCAACTGGTTGCTCCGGGTACCCGAACTGAAAACCTGGGCCGATGAGTACCAGTTGATGATTGTTTGTCCTGACGGCGGCTTTAACAGCTGGTATGTGGACAGTCCGGTGGATTCAACGGTCCGTTTTGAAACTTATATCTCCAAAGAGGTTCCTGATTATATCGATGCGCATTATAAAACTATAAAAGACCGTCGAGGTCGTGCCATCACCGGGCTAAGTATGGGCGGCCATGGTGGTTTATTTCACGGTTTCCGTCATGCAGATATATTTGGTGCCTGTGGCAGCATGAGTGGCGGCGTGGACCTCCAGCCCTTTAAAAAGAACTGGCAGATCTCTCAAAAGATCGGGGACACGGTCACCTATGCCGCCAACTGGAAGAATTATTCAGTGATGACCCTGGTGGAACAAAAGCCCAAAGATTCCCTCGCCATCATCATCGACTGTGGTACGGAGGATTTCTTCTATGAAGTCAATGGTCAGTTACATAAAAAAATGGTCGGCCTGAAAATCGCCCACGACTATATCGAACGTCCCGGCAAACACGACTGGTATTACTGGCGGAATGCGGTGCAGTACCAGTTGTTGTATTTCAGGAAGTATTTTACCGGAGGTTCAAAATCATAAAATAAATACAGACAGGGGTCGTTTAATCTTAAATTCCCTGCCATGTTCGGAAACAATGGAAAACTGCTGTTTATTGCAATAGTATGCTTTGTAAATTTTGCCTGCAAAAACCAGTCGAGTGAAGAGAGCAAACTAATTCAACTGTTCGAAACCAACGCTGTTCAGTCAGGCACAGCAATTGAACAATCAACCAGACACACACTGCACTCACTGGAAAACAGATCCGAAGAGCCTTCGTATTCAGAAATAACCACCCCTTGGTTTAAAAAAGCCGAGCAAATATATACAGACGCGGATTTACTTATCAGAAAGTTTAAAAATTTCAGACTCGACAATACAAATAAGAATCAACAATTGACTGCATTGTATGAGGATTTGCAAAAATTCAGAAAAGAATATGAAACAACAGACTCCATTTATTTGCTCAACTTCAACAAAGAATTCCTTTTCATTAAACAGGTCTTTCAACAGATTGGTATTAATACTACCCCAAATGGTGAAGTAGCCATAAATGCAATTGAAGACCCTGAACTCTCTGCTGGAGTTGCATTAGTTGAAAATAATATCAAGATGCTTCTCAACAACATTGTTACATATTGTTTTTTAAAAACTAATAATACACATTCTATTGGACCTGACTTTTACTCATCGATCGTTGGTCAGAATGCACAGATATTTGAACCTGGATCCACACTTGAAATATATGCAGGTGTTGGAGCATTCAGCAAATCTTCAAAACCAACCATTCTTATTAATGGAAATCAAACTCCTTTGAATGACATGGGATATGCAAAGTTCAAGAGCAAAACGCCCAAAACTCCAGGCAACTATACAATGCCCGTACAAATCAGTTTCTTTAATCAATTAACAGGGAAAGACGAAGTCAAACAGGTAACTATTGAATACAAAGTCGTAAAACCCTGTGACTGAAAACCAGCGAAAGGATTTCCCATTATCTGTTACCCGGAAATCAGCAAATCCTCCAAATTTCAGCAAATACCGCTGACTACTAACTCCCAACTCCCGACTCCCGACTAGTTCCCTGTGTTCCCGTCCCTCACCTTAATCTTCTTCTTCCCCGAATTTTTCTTTTCATAATCCAGAATTGCCTGTGGTTTGGCCGGGCCTTTTTTGCTGACGGTATCGGATTTGGTTTTGCCACTACTGGTGCCCAGTATGGATATCTCCCCGTCATCGCCAGCAGCGAGTGCGGCGGCATCAGCTTCCGTTTGTATTTTATTCATCACCCAGTTCTCGGTGGATTCCACCGTTCCTTCCCTGGGATCATAGTAGATCCATTTACCATGTCTCATGGCCACCCCTTCATTCTTTACCACTACCCAGTCGACAATTTTAGAAGGATCTTTAATATCATACACGGCCACGGTATCAAAAGCCACTTTAGGATCCATCGCCCTCCAGCTTTCCACCCGCTGCAATCCACCGTTGTAGGTAAAATATTGCTGGCGTCCATTCAGTTTGCCCCAGCGGTAATTTTCCTCAGCGATCTTCACTCCTTCCAGTGAAAATTTTCGCCAGGTACCTTCTTTCTGGTCATTTTCAAAATAGCCTTCTTCCTCATATCCCCTTTCTCCCCGCAGATCGGGCACATTTACGGTCCAGGGGCCCTGTTTATAACCCTTCATATCCACCCTGTTCAGGGTATCGCCCCTTTTGTTGAGGGTAAAACTCTTCCATTGGCCCATGCCGTTTGTGGAAATAAACAGGAGAAGGAGAAATATAAATCGCATAGTTTAGTAAGTTTGAACAAAGACAAAATACAAAGTACGAGGTACGAAGTACGAAGTACGGAATACAAAGTACGAATCCCGAAGCTTCGGGACGAGGTACGAAGTGCAAATTACAAACGAAAATTAACTGCTTTTATGAGTATGTTGTTAAAAAAAACCGCTTTCTCACGCATTACTGCAGGCCTGGCAGCCACTTTGCTGGCTAACAGCCTGTTGCTGACTGTGGCCGTGGCACAACCCGCACCCACCCCCGCTGCGGAGCGCCTGAAAGTCACCGAACAGCGTAAAGCGCTGAAATCACGCTCCCTGCTGAACGAGATCCCTTTCCGGAATATAGGCCCCAGTATCATGAGCGGCCGGGTAGTGGATATTGATGCCAATCCCGCCGACCCCACCGAGTTTTATGTGGCTTATGCCACCGGGGGACTCTGGCATACCAAAAACAACGGACAGAGCTTTACCCCCATCATGGATAACCTGGAGATGTTGTTTATCGGCGACATTGCGGTAAACTGGAAAACAAGAGCCATCTGGATGGGAACGGGAGAAGTGAACAGCAGCCGGTCTTCCTATGCCGGCGTGGGCATTTATAAAACGAATGATAACGGTAAGAACTGGGAATACCTGGGTTTACCGGAATCCCATCATATTGGGAAAATCCAGTTGCATCCGACCGACAATAATACAGTCTGGGTGGCGGCTCTTGGCCACCTGTATTCAGCCAATAAAGAACGCGGGGTGTATAAAACCACTGATGGCGGAAAAACATGGAAACAGACCCTTTTTGTAGATGAAAATACCGGGGCTGTGGATATGGATATCAACCCGTCCAACCCCTCTGAACTCTATGCAGCCATGTGGTACCGGGTACGCCGGGCCTGGAAGTTTGAAGAGAGCGGCAAAACCAGTGGTATCTATAAAAGTAGTGATGGCGGCGAAACCTGGAAACTGGTTTCCGCACCCGGTTCCGGATTTATGGGCGGTGATAAGATCGGCCGCATCGGCATCACCGTTTACCCGGGCAATCCAAAACTGGTATTTGCAATAGTAGATAATAACACCCCGAAAGCAGCCGTTTCTGCAAAAAATGATTCGGCCTATAAGAAAGATGATTTTAAAAACCTCAGCAAAGAACAGTTTGAACAACTCAGCTCCAGGTGGCTGGATACTTTTTTAAGAGCCAACCGCTTCCCCCGCAAGTACAACGCAAAAGGAATCAAGGAAATGGTGGCTGCTGATCAACTAAAACCCACCGCCCTCTGGGATTACCTCGACAGCGATGATGGTTTCCAGAATACCGGCATTGCAGGTTGTGAAGTTTATAAAAGTGAAGATGGAGGACAAAGCTGGAAAAAAGCCAATGAAAAGCCGATAAGCATCTTCAATACCTATGGCTATTATTTCGCGAAAATTTATACTTCTTATACAAATCCCGATAAAGTATTTATCCTCGGTTACACGGCACAATATTCCACGGATGGAGGAAAGACCTTTAAAACCATGGATAAAGGCAACGTGCATGCCGACCACCATGCCCTTTGGGTAAACCCGGAAAATGATTCCCATATTATCAACGGAAATGATGGGGGTACGAATATAAGTTATGATAATGGTGACAACTGGTTTAAAGCCAATACCCCTTCCGTCGGACAATATTATGCAATCACCGTGGACGATGCGAAACCTTATAATGTATACGGAGGTTTGCAGGATAACGGAAGCTGGTGGGGACCTTCCACCAACCGGGAGAGTATCGACTGGACCGATAACGGACAATATTCCTACCGCATGATCAATGGCGGCGATGGTATGCAGGCGCAGGTGGATACCCGTGATAATGCCACCGTTTATTCCGGTTCACAATTTGGTTTTTATGGCCGGTATAATAAAACCACCCGTGGCTCTCAGAAATCATTGCATCCGCAACACGAACTGGGTGATAAACCCCTGCGCTTCAACTGGCAGACGCCGATCCACCTGAGTAAACACAACCAGGATATCCTGTATTTCGGCAGCAACCGTTTCCACCGTTCCCTGAATAAAGGTGATTCATTGGCAGTACTCAGTGCCGATCAGACCAATGGTCGCGTTTCCGGGAATGTTCCTTATGGTACAATGACCACCATCTCCGAATCGCCTTTACGTTTCGGTTTGATCTACACCGGAACAGACGATGGAAATATTCATATCAGTAAAGATGGCGGATACAGTTGGGAGCAGCTGAATAAGGTAGCAGCAGAAGTCAAAAGTCAAAAATCAAAAGTCAAAATAGCAGACTCAAAGTTGAATACTCAAGGCTTATGGGTCAGCCGCGTTACTGCTTCGCAATACAAGGAAAGCAGGGTTTATACTTCGCTGAATGGCTACCGCTTTGATCATTTTGCCCCACACCTCTATGTAAGTGATGATTACGGAACAACCTGGAAACAGATCGGCAAGGATCTGCCCAATGAACCCATCAATGTGGTAAAAGAAGATCCGAAGAATGACAGCATTGTTTATGTGGGAACAGATGGCGGTTTATATGTAAGTTTTGATGCCGGCAACAGTTTCATGCTCTGGAATAACGGTATGCCGGAATCTGTACCTGTACACGATATTGCCATCCAGCCAAGGGACAACGAGATCGTACTCGGCACCCATGGCCGTAGTCTGTATGTAGCCAAACTGGATGATGTACAGGCGGTAAAAAAAGACCCGGAGTGGATGAAGAAAAAACCGAAGCCGAAGAAAGAAGTAAAGAGTGAGGAAGATGAGGATTGACCACTCGCTATACCTCACCCGGGTACAATCAATATATACGATATTTTACTCACCCTCTCCTTTAGGAGAGGGGTGGGAAAATTCAATAAAGTGGAAAAGCAGGAGTACTTTCATAAAAAGTGCTCCTGCTTTTATTTGAACATTCCCGATGTAATTACCACTTAAAATCTGTTGCACCCCCTCTCCTGAAGGAGAGAGTGAAAGACATCTGAACTGTAAAGACTTATCCCGGGTGAGGTGTTAAATCTTAGAACTGGTGAAACCTCTCAAAACAAGCTTTCTCCAGCATCTCCCTGTCATCGGGGTGGGAAATCTCGATCAGTGCTTTGGCCCGTTGACGCAGGTTTTGTCCGAACAAATATGCGATACCATATTCGGTCACCACATAGTGAATATGTCCCCGGGTGGTTACCACACCGGCTCCTTCTTTCAGGAAAGGTACGATCCGGCTCACTCCTTTATTGGTACGGCTGGTCAGCGCAATGATAGGTTTACCCCCTTCACTCAGAGCAGCGCCACGCATAAAGTCCATTTGTCCGCCGATTCCGCTGTACTGCCGGGTACCGATAGAGTCAGCACAAACCTGGCCGGTAATATCCACTTCGATAGCGCTGTTGATCGCCACTACTTTGGGATTACGACGGATCACATGCGGGTCATTCACATAATCGATATCGAGGAATACAAAAGCCGGGTTATCATCCACATAGTCGTAAAGCCGGCGGGTACCTACGGCAAAGCCAGTAACGGTTTTATTGGGGTGTATCCTTTTCTTTGAGTTATTGATTACATCCGAATCAAACAGGTCGATAATCCCGTCGCTGCACATCTCTGTATGTACACCCAGGTCTTTGTGATTATGGAGTGCTTTCAGAACAGCATCCGGGATAGTTCCAATACCCATCTGCAGGGTACTGCCATCTTCAATGATACCCGCAATCAACTGACCGATCTTGAGTTCATCGTCCTTCACTTTTGATCCATAATCCACTTGTGGCAATTCTTCCTCATGGTAGACCATGGCGGTAAAACGGCTGGTATGCACCAGGCTGTCACCGTGTGTACGGGGCACCCGGGGATTTACCTGGGCAATGATATGGGTGGCGGTGTTTACGGCACTACGGGCTACGTCTACTGACACACCGAGGGAACAATACCCATGTTTATCGGGAGGGGACACCTGTACGAGGGCCACATCAATCAGTAAATGCTTGCGGAATAAATCCGGGATATCACTTAAAAACACGGGTACAAAATCAGCACGACCTTCATTCACGGCTTTACGGACAGACTCTGACACAAACATACAGTTGATATGAAAGGATTCTGCATACTGTGGTTTATCCAGTTCAATATCACCCTGAACCGTAATAAAGGTGAGTTCCACATTACGGAGTTCGGGAGCTCTTTTTCCGAGTTCCCGGAGCAGGAATAAGGGGGTTTGGGCGGAGCCCTGTACAAATACACGATCCCCGGATTTTACAACGGAGAGCGCAGCTTCAGCGGTTTTGAATTCAAAAGGGGTTCTCATGCTGCAAAACTATTGCTAATTACAGATTTCTGAATGATTTGGCTTATCAATTGCCTTGATATACATCAGTAGTATTAATGAGTAAGCAACCAGTCGATGGCCAGTTCATAGCCGCGGAGCCCTAAACCAATGATACTGCCCGCCGATTTGGCGCTAACATGCGATAGTCTGCGAAAATCCTCCCTGGCGTGTACATTGGAAATATGCACTTCCACTACCGGTGCCTTTATTGCTGCAACAGCATCCCCGATCGCCACGGAGGTATGGGTATAACCCCCTGGGTTGAATACAATGCCATCATAGTCAAATCCCACCCGCTGCAGTTCGCTGATCAGTTCGCCCTCCACATTACTCTGGAAATAGCTGATCTCCAGGTTGGCATATTTATGACGAAGTGCCGGCAGGAATTCCTCAAATGACACAGAACCGTAAACACCGGGTTCCCGCTTGCCGAGCAGGTTCAGGTTGGGTCCATTGATAATTGCTATCTTCATTTCCCGAAAATAATTCAATTATTCAACATCTGTCTATGACCTTTCTGGAGGCCCTTTATGGAAGTCAGTATCATGAAATCCAACAGCGGGGTGGGGACGTAAAAAAAGCCCGGCTGAATGGAAACCTCTTGCTGTCAATGATGGTTTTGCTGGGTTTGATTATCCTGTACCTGGCGGCTATCAGGTTTATCCCGGGATTTAATTATTCCGTCACCCGCCAGATGAGAAACCTGTTCGGCTATCGTTCAGGTAAATCCATAGGGCGGCTACTGGCACTCCCCCTGTATTTCCTGCTGTTCTGGATCCTGCAGAAAACAACCGGTAATGAAGCGAATTTCAAAAAACAGGTAGATGCCTTTATGGCTTACCCGGAGGAGATCAAAAAACAGGGAAACAGGAAAGTACTGCTGCCGTTTTTTATACTGCTGGGGATTGTAATAATGCTGGTCCTTGTTTAACCGTATCAGGGTTGCTTGCGGACAGATGGGTTTACTTTCAGTCTATAGGTTACAATTTTGGTCCCGATAACTTCTTTTTCACCTCCGGTAAAATAATAAAGGGAAATATCCACCCGAAACATTCCGGACTTCTTCACTTTATAACCATACCTGTATACCCCGTCAGGAAATGAGGTCACAGGTGCATGGATTTCTTCTATAAGGCTGTCCTTATTGTTATACACCATCAGCAAAAAAAAATTCCTTGGTGCTAAATCCTCTAAACGGAAATGGATTGTCTCACCTGTCTTTTTACTGATGAGTGAATCGACAGGTTCTTCCCAATCGTCTGCTTTCTTCCATGATTTTATTGAATCTGTAAACTGAGATACGTTAACCGGCACAGAAAGTAATTGCCATTTTGTGGAATCAGGAAAATGTGTGCGGATCATTTCCAAAGGATCGGTGAAAAAATAGAACTCATTCAGATTTTGATAAGATTTCGTGCAGTCTTCATTTGAACTACCACTTCCCCAGGTAGGATCCACCAGTTTCCATTGCCCCTTAATTTTCACCGCATTCCAGGCATGGTTAGTGACAAGACTATCAGCATGTACTGAACGAACCCCTATCCCGGTTGCAAATCCATTTACAATTACACATTCCACTCCCAGCTCATCACAGAATAATTTAAATAAATGGGCATACCCAGCACAAACAGCTCTCCCTTTGGCCAGGACATCGGCAGGCTCATAGATCACATTTCCACTCCGGTAACCTTCACAATCATATTTGATATGCTGAGTTAACCAGAAAAAAGCAGATCTCGCCTTTATTTCATCATCGGTAAATAATCGCTTCAGCTCCCTGCCAAACACTTTGATATCAGCCGGGGTGGTCACCTTTAACTGATCCGCTTTTATAAAATCATCGATCTCTTTATACCTGGCAGGACTTTGCGCGGCAGCGGGAAGCAAATGATAAAGCAACAGAAAGCAGCAAAAAAAATGACGGATAAGGCGTTGTCGCATAATGTACCCTAAAAATAAAAAAAACCGCTCTCAATAAAGCGGCTTTTTATTCTTCCATAAAGTATTAACGAGTTATTAATTTCAGGGCATTCCCCTTTGAGGATAACCAGGCTGAATGCCATCCCCCCCCTCACGAAACCTCCAACTTCCAACCGCCAACTTCTATCCTCCAACTAATTCTTATGCGATTTCACCAAATCCAGAAACTCATCAAACAAATAACGTGAATCATGCGGTCCGGGTGTGGCTTCCGGATGGTACTGTACGGAAAAAGCCGGTTTACCCTTAACCCTGATCCCTTCAATACTCTGGTCATTCAGGTTGAGGTGGGTGATCTCAATATGTTCTGCTTTTTTCACTGCTTCGGGATCCACGCCAAAGCCATGGTTCTGGGTGGTGATCTCGGAACGGCCACTGATCAGGTTCTTCACCGGGTGGTTGAGGCCGCGGTGACCATGGTGCATTTTAAAAGTGGGAATACCATTGGCCAGGGCCAGGAGCTGGTGCCCCAGGCAGATACCAAATAATGGTTTTTCTTCTTTCAGAATTTGTTTTACGGTGGCTACCGCATAATCCATAGGGGCAGGGTCGCCGGGACCATTGGAGATAAAATAACCATGTGGCTGAAATTGCTTCACTTCGTCCAGCGGGGTTTTTGCCGGAAATACTTTTACATACGCCCCGCGGTCCACCATACACTGGAGGATATTTTTCTTTACTCCATAGTCCATCACCGCGATGCGGATTTCCGAATCCGCATTTCCCAGTTCATAACTGGCAGTTGTGCTCACTTTAGAAGCCAGTTCCAGCCCATTCATATTGGGTGTCTCAGCCAATTTTTTCTTCAGGATGTCTATATCGGTGGTCTCGGAAGAGATAATACAATTCATCGCACCCTTGGTCCGGATATGAGACACCAGGTCCCGGGTATCCACGCCTTCGATCGAGACTATTTTGTTGACTTTCAGGTACTCGCCCAGGGAGCCATTGGCCATTTTACGGGAATACTGATCTTCCAGGTTACGCCCGATCAGGCCATTGATTTTCACACTATCTGACTCCACATCGCCATCCTTAACGCCATAGTTTCCAATATGGGCACTGTTCATAATCAGGATCTGTCCAAAATAACTGGGGTCGGTAAATACCTCCTGGTAACCGGTCATACCAGTATTGAAACAGATTTCACCGGTGGTGGTCCCGATGGCACCAAAAGCCTGGCCATGGTGTATGGTTCCGTCGGCTAATAATAAAACAGCGGGAATAGCGGAATTAGGCATTTTTCAGGGCTTTGTTTGTTTAAAAACAAATTGCGCAAATGTAGGGCAAATACTACTATTGAAACGTATGAATTTTAAAGGAGTTATTCACAAATAAACGTCCCTGTTATGCCTGTATCGATAGCATCCTCCCCATAAATTGTACCCGTTTCTGATTATTAAGCGTAGCCTGATAAGCAAAGCGGCATCCTTTCAGATGCCGCTTTTGAAAAAGTTCGTATTTGAACCTTAACACAGTCTTTGTATGGATATCAGATAAAGATTTTTGTTCAATGATGACTGCTCAATCATTGAATATTTGTAAAATTAAATGGAAATTTTCAAATCTCCGCCATTATCTCCAGATCGGATACAAATTCCTGGACAAGATGCCGGGGAAATACTGATATCATCCACATCTTTTTCTCAAATAATTATTCGCTCCCCTGAAAAAAACCGGACTACCGATTTCTGACTTTCCCTTCTTGCGGGCGAGAACGTCAACCGGAAATATACCCCGGGCACGGTACTGATCGAAATCAATCTTTATGTATTTTAGGTAAAGAAGCGCAAACATTTAAACTGACCGATATGAATAAAATATTGCTGATTCTGTTACCCACCGTGCTTGTCGGCAATAGTCTTTCTGCCCAGCATTGTCCTTTCGACGGGGGATCGATTGTGGTCATAAAACTGACAGATTCCACAGGGAATATCATTACCCGGTTAAACAATTCCCTGTTTCTCACGGAAACCCAAAACCCAATGGCTGATTCATGTACTTATGCAGAAGGCCAGTTGAACCTACCCTTTGATAGCCCCGAAAAAAACCTGGTAAAAAAATATGAAGGCGCATGGGAATATAGAGCCTCGCGATACCTGGAAGAATGCACGTTCAGGCAGCCCGGCTATTTCGTGGTGGTACTGAACCAGGCCCAGCGCCGGTGTATGGTGAATCGCAACAATAACTTTACCTTCCTTGACCGCCACTTTGAAATCCGACAGAAAATACACAGCGGAACAAAGCTGTTGGCAGCTGTACCACCTGACAAGATTTATCCATTATGTACAGCTAATGGGGAATGGGCGAGAATTAAAGCAATTGAGCTTAATATTGAAGAATAATCACTGAAGCGAGAATAAAAAAATAGTAATGTTATTAATGAAATTCAACTATGAATTCAAAAATCAAAAGTAAAAATGGCAGGCTGAATCGTTGAAACAACTTTACTGGCACTGCAGTTTAAAACACCCGATTCTTTCTGCGTTTTGCCTACTGCCAACTTGACGGTGTGTC
>CAZYTV010000038.1:0-23755 GCA_964650455.1 uncultured Chitinophaga sp.
GGAAAGCGGGCCTGTGTCTGCAAAATTTCATTTGCCGAACCCGGTACTTTCATGGCACTCCAGGATTCAAAAGTATGTTCATCATCATACAAATGAATGGCACAGACTTCCAGGTCTTTCTGCCCGAGCCTCCCCATTTGTTTTCTCAGCTCCAGCGCCACTTCCGTTAATTCGGCTGAATTATGCATGGCCATGGCCCGGCTTCTTACTCTTTCCAAAGATGCTTCTATTTGTGCTTCCCTGGCCTGAGCTTCTGCTTGTGCCACATCCATATAGCGGCGGTAGGCAAATGCAAATACATTCCGGAAACGCTTTAATACCTCCTTTTGCTCCTCATTAATCGCCTGAAAAGTGGAAATGCCTATGGAGCCGGTTCCAATGGAAAAGAAGTAATAATAAAGCGCCGTACTGTTCTTCACCCGCTTGTCCTCTTTTTCGCCACGGCTTTTCCGAAAGGCTTTCCAGCTCTCCAGGTCCTTGCCTTTAAAAACGGTTTCCGAAAAAGCATCATCTGCACGCCTCACCTGCCTGATCTGCTTTTTGATCACAGGGTGGATATCATAAAATAATGGAGTAATACTTTTCCCGATGGTATCCGAATAATCATAATTCACAAATGTTTTCGCCTCATCATGATGGATATTCACCATCGCATTCCTGATTTCTGCAAAACCCAGGACTTTTAATTGCTCAAACAGGGCTTCACATACAGCCGGCAACTCCTCCTGCTTTCGCATACCCAGTGCCTGTGCCCTTACTTTCTCCATAGCCGCTTCAAGCCTCGCTTCATAAGCCTGTGCCTCCGCCTGCTGAATATCAATAAACCGTGCATACGCCAACTGGAAGACATTCCGGAAACGTTTAAATAAACTGATCGCTTCTTTGGAAAGGGGAGCATAGGTGGAAATACCCAGTGCCCCGGGACCAATGGAATAAAAATAGTAATGAATGGAAGCGGCTTTTTTTGATGATGGATCCACGAATTGTCCGGCCTTTGCCTGGTACCTGATCCATTTTTTCAATTCCTCCCCCTTTAGTTTCGTGGAAAAAAATCCTTCCGGATCCTTCACCATACGCTTTACAAAAGCATAGATAACCGGGTGTTCTTTATAGACAACCGCTGTAATCAGCTTCTTTTGGGCTACCTGGAAATATTCGTAATTCTGATAGGTTTCCTTTTCTTTATCAATAACCGCTGTCTGGATATTTCGGATGGGCCCGACACCCAGATTGATCAGTTCCCGGGTAATCACTTCACAAACTTCCAGCATATCGGCCGGCTGTTTCATCCCCATGGCCACGGCTCTCACCCGCTCCAATGAGAATTCAACTTCCAGTTCCTTATTCTTTAATTCCAGTTCAATCGTCCTGCGCCGGATGGCCTCCTTCAACAGCAGGTTTTCTTTTGCAATCTTTTCCAGGCCAATCGTCTGTCCGCTCCCGGCCTTATTATCCGGAAAGGAGAAATGTTGCTGTATGATCTTCCAGCCATCCTTCTTCTCGTGAAGCAAGGTACTTACCCGGGTCTTTTCGTAAAAGCTCCATGTATCGTCAATGAGCACATAGGCGTCAAACTGATCGGTAATGAACACGAGGTTTTCAATTATTTCTATTTTATGACGGCTGTTTCGTCTTTCCAGGTTACCGGCCAACTGCTCAGCGGTTGCCTTTAAAAAACGAACGGCTTCTGCCCTGCTGAAGAAAAATTCCTGCTCGGTTGTACCAATCAACCGGTAATCCTCATCCAGGAAATGACTGTACATATCGATATCCGCATAAAACAAGGCACCCCAAAAGGCTTCATATACGTCGGCTATTTCTGCTTTCAGTTGTTTGGTCAGCTTCATCGTTATTGATTAACAGGTAGACTGATAATAAATGTCGTTCCTTCCCCCTCCTGTGTCTCCACCATTATTTTCCCACCATGCCCTTTCACGATATCATAACTCAGACTCAGGCCCAGTCCCGTTCCCTGCCCGGTGGGTTTGGTGGTAAAGAAGGGCTGGAAAATTTTATCCAATACTTTTTGCGGAATACCCATGCCGTTATCCTTCACCGTAATTTCTATGCGGTCGGTAAATCTCTTCGTGCTTACGGATACTGCCAGCTCAAACCCCGGCTCCTGTTGCTTCTTTCGCTCATTCACCGCATAAAAGGCATTCGTAATCAGGTTCAGGATCACCCGGCCGATATCCTGCGGCACAATATTGATAGTCCCGATCGATGAATCAAAATCGGTCTTCATGGAAGCATTAAATGAGTTGTCCCTGGCCCGCAGACCATGATAGGCCAGACGAAAATACTCATCGGCCAATGCATTAATATCTGTTGGTTCTTTCTTCCCGCTGCCCCTGCCGGAATGTTGCAACATCCCTTTTACAATCGCATCGGCTCTTTTGCCGTGATGCTTAATTTTTTCAGAATTTTCCCTGATATCAGCCGCTATCAACTTTACTTCTGCCGTATTCCCCTTGTCAACCTCATCAACCAGTTCACCTATCAACTCACTGTTTACTTCCGAAAAATTATTCACGAAATTCAGCGGGTTCTGGATCTCATGAGCGATACCAGCGGTCAGTTCACCCAAACTGGCCATTTTTTCCGCATGAACAAGTTGCGACTGGGTGGACTTCAAATGTCCGAGTGTGGACTCCAGTATCAAATTGGCTTTTTGCTTTTGTTTGTTATTCCGGTACAGGATAGCTGCAATGAATAAAAAAACGGCCAGTCCGGCTATAAGAGCCCATTGTCGTTGTTTGTTACGATCCGCGATCCGGTTTGCTTCGGCATCCCGCTCCTGCTGTTGTTTATCCAGAATAATCCGCTGCAATTCCTGGAATCGTTTGGGACCGGTGAGACTGTCTTTCTCCGCATAGGCTATGGAGAGATATTTATAGGCACTGTCATCCTGGTTCCTGTTCTTAAAAATCCCGCTTAATAAAGAAGAAGCTTCGTAAACCCCTTTTCTGAATGAAATGGTTCTTCCCGTTTGTATCGCATGGTAGGCATACCGGATCGCAGAGTCGGGCAATTTCATTTCGTCGTATAAGGTGGCCAGGAAAAGGTTATTCATGGCCAGGTTCCTGATATCATTGTCCCTGTTTGCCTCAGTGATACCCCGTTTATAATAATCCATGGCCTGTTCCTTATTGCCTTTCAAACGGTACGCATTCCCCATCCTGAACAACATTTCAGGGCGGGTGTATTTATTCCGGTCAACTGACTTTATTGCTGCATCATACACGATCCGGAGATAATACAATCCTGAATCGGGCTGTTGCATTAAATTGAATATGTTACCAATATTTGACATTTCATTGTGCACCATGCCCACATCACCGATCTTTTCAAATAACTCTTTTGACCGGGTATAATATTCATTCGCTTTTTTAAAATCCGCCAGCTCCATATAAATATTCCCGATCCGGTTCAACGCAAAAGCGATATTGGAAGTGTCTTTTAATTGTTCGCCTATTTCCAGGGCTTCGAACTGAAACCGGAGTGACTCCGGCAGTTTACCCGCTTCGAGCACCGTAGCCCCTTTCAACGATAACATCAGGGCTTTAATAGCCGGTAAATTCAATTTGTCTGCGTAGGCAATAGCTGCATCTGTATAATAAAGGGATGAATCGATATCCGAAAACCGGTATCCAAAAGCCAGCTCATAGGTTAACCGTCCCCGTATGGTATCATGCGTGGCTTTCTGCAACTGTTCCTTTATCGCCCTCAGATTCTCCGGTGTACTCTGGCTGTTTGCCTGTACAAAAAAGGCGCAGGTTGCCACGACATATAAAAATATTTTCTTCATTCAATATTAATTCAACGGCAAAACAATAGTAAATGTGGACCCTTCCTCTGTCTTCGTTTCCACTTTCAGCTCCCCGCCATGTGCTTTGACAATATCATAACTCAGTGATAAGCCCAGCCCTGTTCCCTGCCCCGTAGGCTTGGTGGTAAAGAAGGGCTGGAATATTTTATCCAACACCTTTTGCGGGATACC
The DNA here is from genome assembly GCA_964650455.1 of uncultured Chitinophaga sp. Classification (GTDB taxonomy): domain Bacteria; phylum Bacteroidota; class Bacteroidia; order Chitinophagales; family Chitinophagaceae; genus JJ008. The sequence goes on from CAZYTV010000038.1 coordinate 4,001, forward strand.
CATACCGTTATCCTTCACTTTTATTTCAATATGATCTGAAATTCTGCTGGTAATCACGGTGACCACCGGCTCATACCCTTCCTCTTTATGCTTCTTTCGTTCATTCACCGTATAAAAGGCGTTGGTAACCAGGTTCAGGATCACCCGGCCAATATCGTGTGGGATAATCTTAATCTTCCCGATGGCATTGTCAAAGTCGGTTTTCAAAGTAGTATTAAATGATTTGTCTTTGGCCCGTAATCCGTGATACGCCAATCGCAGATATTCGTCGGCCAGGACATTAATATCAGTGGGCTCTTTTTGTCCACTACCCAGGCGGCTGTGCTCCAGCATGCTTTTTACAATACCATCCGCCCTCTTCCCATGAAACATGATCTTTTTTTCATTCTCATCTATATCGGCGGCAATTTTCCGGACTTCGTCAAAATTCCCTTTCGCTAACTCGTCTTTCATTTCCGTAATGAGTTCGGAATTTACTTCGGAGAAATTATTGACAAAGTTTAACGGGTTCTGTATCTCGTGGGCAATACCGGCCGTTACCTCACCCAAGGAAGCCATTTTTTCGGACTGAATGAGTTGTTGCTGGGTAGCTTTGAGATCCGCATAGGCATCCTCCAGTTTGGAATTCGCTTTTTGCTTAAACCGGTTATTCCGCCATAACAATAAGGAAATAAGGGTAACAATCAGCAGAATGGCTGAGAGGGCTATAAACCTGGCCAGATTCCGGCTGGATGATTCCCTTTTCTCAAATTCAAACCTGTTTTTTTGCTCGGTCAGCTTTACCAGCTCCAGTTGCTTTAATTTATCCGAACTGAACAAGGAGTCCCTTGAATGAATGTAGATCTCCAGGTATTTATTGGCGTTCGCAGGATCCGACTCTTTATATGCAGCGGCCAGTATTTTTGAGGCCTCCTGAACCTGACCCGGATTTTTCTGTACCTGCCCGGTCGCTAATCCCAGTAATGCATAATGGATGACCGAGTCGGGCTGCCGCAACTCCTGATACACGTTAGCCAGACCAATCGTGTTATTGGTGGCGAGTTGGTAATACTGTAAGGCCTGGTTGTATTCCTTTTGTCTTAAAGCAACATTCCCTAAAGCGGTATAAGAATCCGCGGTCAATTCAGGTGACTGATGGCCGTACTTTTTAATATTGTTTAAAATGATATCTCCAAAATACCTGGCAGAGTCTGTCCGGTTCAAGGCGCCATACACATAACAGAGCTGCATATACGTCGGCCATTTAGTAAATTCCTCAGCAGCCAAAAAAGACGGATGCTGTATGGCTTTTTGTCCCCAATACAATGCCTGCTCAAAATCGAGGCGGGTAGACTGGATGATCACCATGAGATTGCACATATAAACCATGGCAACGGGATTATATTTCTCGCACAACGGAATAGCTTCGTTCACATCGATTGTCGCTTTTGCCCACTCCCCGCTAATGGCAAAACTAAATGCAGATTGTCCCAGGCAGGTAATCATTCCCTGGTAATAATCGATCTTCTTGGCAATCGCACTTCCTTGTTTTGCATATTGTATGGTTAGTGAAGGATTAACAAACAAATGCATGGCCGCCAGGGTGGCCAGGTTATTTACTTTTGCCGTGTCATCAGGCAGGAGGGGCAACCGGGCAGTTATACTATCAACATATGTTGCATCAAACTTTTTTGGCTGAGCAAAACTGACCTGCCAAGCCATCAGTAAAAACAAAAAAATATAATTCCTTTTCATCACGACGTATTACTAATTGGTAATGCAATTCAAAACAACGGTAAACATTGTTCCCTCCCCTTCATCCGTTTCCACTCTTATTTCCCCGCCATGCGCCTTCACGATATCATAACTCAGGCTCAATCCCAGTCCCGTTCCCTGCCCGGTGGGCTTGGTGGTAAAAAAAGGCTGAAATATCTTATCCACAACGTTTTGCGGAATACCGGGGCCATTATCCTTCACCTTAATTTCAATATGATTCTGAAACCGGTTGGTACTGACTGAAACCGCAGGATCAAACCCTTCACCTGCCGTCTTTTTACGTTCATTCACTGCGTAAAAAGCATTCATAATCAGGTTCAGGATCACCCGCCCGATATCCTGAGGAATGATATTCACTTTCCCGACATTTTCACCGTACGCTGTATGTAACGCGGCATTAAAGGATTTATCCTTGGCCCGCAGCCCATGATAAGCCAGCCGCAAATACTCTTCCACCAATGCATTGATATCGGTCTGCTCCTTCTGTCCGCTGCTGGTCCGGCTGTGCTGCAACATCCCTTTTACGATATCGCCAGCCCGTTTGCCATGGTGCAGTATCTTCACCATGTTCTGCTGCACATCCCGGGCAATACTTTTAACTTCCTCTGTATTCCCCTTTTCAACCTCGTCCACCATTTCACTGATCAACTCATTGGTCACATCGCTGAAATTGTTGACAAAATTCAACGGATTCTGGATCTCATGGGCGATGCCGGCCGTCAGTTCACCCAATGAAGCCATTTTTTCGGACTGGATCAATTGCGCCTGGGCCGCTTTCAATTCTTCCATGGATTGCTGCAAGGCCGCATTGGTTTCCTCGACCGCTTTCCGTTTCAGTTCCAGCTCCTGGATGGTTTCATCCAGCAGAATGGCCGTCGTGCGTTTTACTTTCTCCGTTCGCTCGAGTTTGAATTCGGCAATCTCAAGATCACTTTTGACTTTTTTCAGCGCTTTTATCAACTCATTCTTTTCGTCAGCCGATATTTGTTCCTGCTGCTGAAAATAATCCAGTATCAACTGTATCTGCTGGTTCATTTATTTTTCTTTTAAAGCCACACAACAGGTGGTGAGGTTGTGCATTTCCAGGTTCCCCCCGGTGGCCCTTCCCAGTTCTGCATTAGAAAACATTCCGGCCATCGGCACATTCCAGACATTCTTTACCCCTTCCAGTTCCATGGGCATCATCGGGCCGAGTGACAGAATCCTCCCCGCACAACTGAATACCACCAGTGCATCGGCTTCCGGCATTTCAGTGGCTTTCAGGTTCTCCACCCCTTTAACCACTTTTTCCATCACATCAAAATCAGGCGGCAGGGAGAATCGTACTTTAGACCCCTGAGGAACTGAACCACTGGTATAAAAAGAACGATCCGTCCAATCCACCTGCAGGCCCGGACGCATGATCGGGTCGCCTTTCTCGCGCTGCAACTGCAACGGAAAGTTGGCCGCAATTTCAATCAGTAAATTGTTATTCTCCGGAGTCACATTCTCCAAACCACCATATTTGGCCGTAATATCAAGTACCGGAATATCATCAACGGTATATACATGATTGCCTTCGCTTTTTGTAACTGTTCTTTCCGTCCCTACGGCTTTCCATCCGCAGGTGGCCACTCCTTTGATCAGCACTTTTGTTTCATCTAACGCCACACATACAATGGCATTCGCACTTTCCTTTCCATTTGTAAAAACAAGGGTTCCGGTAAATGAATAATCATCACCCGCTGCACCACCATATGCATTTACCTGCGCCCCTGCCACTTCTGCAAAACCCTTGAGTATCTCTTCCCCATCCGCTGCGGCATGGCTGGTGCCGATTAAAAAAGCGGGAACGGAGAATTCCCCCATGGCCTTCTGTGCAATGCCCTTCGCCACTTCCCGGTAGTTTTTCTCCGGGTATTCCTCAAAATAAACCCGGAAATACTCTTTTTTCATATCCAGGAGCAGGATGGCAGCCGACTCCTTTTCGGTTACTTCATCAATAAACTCTCCGTTAGTCGTACAACCAAAAATGGAAATGCCCCCCGCATCCAGGAGTTCACTGATCGCACTCCTGTCCATCGCTTTTGAAATAAAACAAATGGCCAGGGTTGGCGTAAAACCATCACTCCTGCTATTATCAAACGCTGCTTTAATTTCCGCAGTTGATTTTCCTTTGATTGATTTTACTTTCATGCAAGAATTTACTTTTTTAAAAATTAATTTTCAACAGTTCCAATCATCATCGTTACACCTCCGGTGGCAAAATTGACCAGGTCGGCGGAGGCCGCCTGTCCTTCCGGAGAAGACATCGTCTGCTGCATTTGTTCGGGACCGGAAAAGAAAAGTTCGGCCATCCGGTAATAAGCCGCTTTGCTGCCATCCGGCGCAGACAGAAACTTTGTCAGCTCCAGCTTGGCCAATCCCTGCATTTTTAACGCCAGGGGCATATGCGATTCGCTATAATACTTTTCAAAGGCTTCCGGATTTTCCGGGTGTCCATACAGTAAAGTTGCTTTGATCATGGGGGTCGTTTTTGATGATGAAACCGTTTTTATTTTTCTTTGATGGCCACCCAACTGCAGGTGGTGGAATGAAATTCATGTTTGCCATTTACCGCCCTGCCAAATTCGCCATATGTATAAAAGCCAGCCATCGGTACATTCCATACTGTTGCCAGTCCATCATTTTCCTGCATGGCCAATGGCCCCAGCGCACTCAGGCGGCCGGCACAGGAAAAAATAAGCAGGGCTTCCGCTTCAGCCTGGATACCGGACTTTAATTCGCCGGCCTTCTCTATCACCGTTTCAATGATATCAAAATCAGGAGGAGTGGAAAAACGGAACCTGGATCCCTGTGCCACATCCGCCTCACAGACCAGGGCTTCCTTTTCTTTATCATAACCAATGGGGGTACACATCAGTGGTTCCCGTCCTTCCCGTTCCACCTGGAAAGGATAATGCCCGCCTACTGTTTTGAAAAAATCGAACTGCTCATCCGATCCGGACCTTTCCTCTCCTAAGTATCGCAGGTACATTTCCAGCGCCGGCTTATCATCGATGGTATAGATCAGGTTTTTTTCGCTTTGGGTCACTGTCATGAATACACCGAGCGGCTTCCAGCCTGAGATGGCCATCCCAAAGAGATCAATTTTTTCTTCATTCAATACCAGCGCAATCATTCCATAATCAGATGCCTGATCATTGGTAAAAATCCAGGTACCGGTAAAACTCAGGTCATCGCCGGCCATACCCCCAAACAGATTCACCTGCGGACCAACCACCGATTCAATGCTTCGTACCAGTACTTCTCCATTGACCACTTTCCCATCCCCTGAAAAAAAGCTGCTGCAAAGAATAAAAGCAGGCCTGCTGAATTTCTCCAGCGCATTTTTGGCCAGGATAGTGGCCGCTTCTTCTTCTGTTCTTTCATCAAATCTTTCCAGTAAAATGCAGTAATCGGATTTACTGATATCAAGCAGGATCAGCGCTATCTCACCGGTGCTTTCGTGACCATCAGTGAATTCACCGGCTGAAGTAGCCCCGACCACATCAATTCCCTGCCGGGTCAGGAGATCACACACGGCTTTTCTATCCTGTTTTACAGAAATAAATACAATGGCCAATGTTGGCTGGTAGCCATCAGACAAACATGCTGCAAAAGCAGCATTAATTTCTACCGGAGAATTTCCTTTTACAGACCGGGCTTTCATTATTCGTTGGTTAGGGGGTGAAAAAGGGTGCCCGGATTAATAAAATGAATTTAGTACATTTTATTAACCTGTGAATCATTAATATAGATGCCGGAAAGGGGAATAGGGAAGGGATTTATGGGGCGGATGCAAGCAATGAATATTGAGCATTGAATATTGCTGTCCTTAGCAGACCAATGTTCAATATTCAATGCTCAATTTTCAATTTTAACCCTCCTGACCGGTCCAGAGTGCCCCCCCAATACTGCTCCGGGAAGCGCCGGTAACGGAGGAAAGGACATTGTATTCCTGTCTCCAGCGTAAAACTCCGATAAAAGCCATGATCAGGGCTTCCTTATAATTGATCAGTCCGGGATCTGGTAATACCGTAGTAACACCCAGGAGCGACAAATGGCTGTCCAGCCGCTGGAGTAAATGATCGTTGAAAGCACCGCCGCCGGTGACCAGCAGCCGCGATGAAGTTTTTGGTGCGTTTTGCTGCAAGGCATTTACCGCAGCAGCAGTTTGTACAGCTATATGTTCCGTGTAGGTGGCCAGCGCGTCGGCTGTTGACAGACCTGTCATTTTAATGAGGGGATAGACCGTGGATGTACCAAAATCATTGGCCAGTGATTTGGGCCAGGGTAGCTTGTAATAATTCTGTGTATTGAGTTTTTCCAGCAAACCCGGATCAATGCGGCCACTGGCAGCCAGCGTTCCTCCTTCATCCATCTCCATTCCGGCCTCCGCAGCCAGCATATTGAGCACCCGGTTGGCCGGGCAAATATCAAAAGCGATATAGCTGTCCGCATGTCCGGAAATATTAGCGATACCACCAATATTCAGGAAATAATCGTACCCGCTGAACAACATTTTCTCTCCGATGGGAACGATCGGGGCACCTTCACCGCCAAAAGCCACATCCAGGGCCCGAAGATCGGAAACCACAGGCAATTGCGTCACCGCAGCAATGGCTGAACCATCGCCCAACTGGGCGGTCATTTTTTGCCCCGGCAGGTGAAAACTGGTATGCCCGTGAGAAGCAATCACGGCAACTTTATAATGCAGGCCATGCTCTTCAATAAAAGCATTTACCTTTTGCCCGGTATAATGACCGTAATCACTATGCAACAGCAGGTAATCCCTCGCCAAAAGTCCGGTTGCCCCGCTAAGACGGGTTTTCCATTCCTCTGTGTAAGGGCTGCAACCGGTATTGAGTATCTCATAAGCCCAATGTCCCCCCTGTTCCTGGAATTCCACAAAAACAATGTCTAAACCATCGAGCGAACTGCCGCTCATTAAACCAATAGCCCTGTAAACCATGAAAGCTTTTTTAGATTAGTTTTGCGAAAGTAAATGATCCTTTTGCTTTACGGCATGACTTTATCTTTCATTCGGTAAGCAGGGAATAAAAAATCAAAAAACACCTGTTCCGGGACTTACAATTACCGGGTTCAGGGTTATCAAACCAGGAGTCAACATGATTGTCAACCTCAGCAAGCAACATTCCTTAGTCAGTAACTGGGTCAGTGAATTAAGGGATACGCAGATACAAACTGACCGGATGCGTTTTCGCCGTAACCTGGAACGGATCGGTGAAGTAGCAGCCTATGAAATCAGCAAAGTGCTGCCGGACATGGAAAAGGAAGTATCCACCCCGCTGGGTACTGCCGTTCACCGGGTATTAAAAGAGTACCCGATTCTGGCCACCATTCTCAGGGCCGGGTTGCCGTTGCACCAGGGATTACTGAATTTTTTTGATAAATCCGATAACGCATTTATTTCGGCTTACCGCAAACACCATCCCGATGGCAGTTTTGAGATCAGCCTGGAATATATGTCGAGCCCGGAACTGGATGACCGGGTCATTATCATTTCTGACCCCATGCTGGCCACGGGTTCTTCCCTCGTAAAAACCATCCGGTTTTTAAAAGCAGAAGGACAACCCCGTGAAATTCATATAGTAGCCGCTATTGCCTGTACCGTTGGCATAGAATATGTAAAAAGAGAAGAGCCTTCCGTGAAAATCTGGTGTGGCGATATTGACGATGAACTGACGGCAAAAGGCTATATCGTACCCGGGCTCGGTGATGCCGGCGACCTGGCCTACGGACCGAAAATGCAGATGTAAAATTGATAAAGATTAAGGGGTATATCCCTTTTATCCAATAAATTAACTAAAACTGCCAGTTACAGGAAATGATTCGTGTCAAATCCGGGCTAAGCAGCATTAATTCTATTTCTCAGGTCTTTAAAAAGTTGTATTTTACCGGTTCGTTCTGGCAGAATTTTTAGCGGACCCGGGCAATCAAATGGAGAAAACGTACGTTTAGTACTATACACGGTTTGACTACTCATTTTCCTGCCAGATACAACGAAAAAACTTAATTGCAGCGATGAAAAAATTCTTTTCTACCCTCCTGATTTGTGTGGCAATGGCAACTGTGTCAAAGGCCCAGGATCCCAATTTTTCCCAGTTCTTCGCTTCCCCGCTTACGCTAAACCCGGCCCTGACCGGTAAATTCGATGGCGACTTCCGTATCGCCGGAAATTACCGCAACCAATGGCCTACGATCAATAATGCATTTGTCACTAAAACGGTTTCCGTTGATTTCGGGGTGATGAAGAACCGTCTTTCTGAACTGGACCAGATGGGTGTGGGTATACTGGGTGTGACCGACCGTGCCGGTGATGGAGTACTGACCACCAACTATGCGGGTCTTTCCCTGGCCTACCATAAAGGACTGGATGAAGACGGATTTCACCAGTTGGGCGCCGGCTTCCAGGGTATTTATATCAATAAAAGACTGGATGTAACCAAAGTGCAGTTTGCTGATCAGCTGACCCCGCTCGGATTTACCGGGGTAACCAGTGAAATCTTCAATAATAACCAGCTTAACCTGAGCTATTTTGACCTGAATGCCGGTGTACTGTATAACGGAAGCACCAATGGCTATAACAATTTTTATATCGGTGCTTCCATGTACCATATCAACCGTCCGAAAGAAAGTTTCCAGGGAGGTAATTATATTCTCAATACCCGTACTACCATCCAGGCTGGTGGTAAAATCCCTATGGGCTCTTATAACTACCTGCATCTCGCCGCTAATCACAGTATGCAGGCTAAAGCATACAACACAGTAGTGGGAGGTGCCTTCTCCTATAATGTAAACAACAATGAAGACGACCCTGTGAATGTATATATCGGTGCCTGGTACCGTCTGAAAGATGCGGCCATTCCGTACATAGGACTTGAGTTCAAAGGACTGCAGGTAGGTTTCTCTTATGATGCCAATACTTCCAGCCTGAAACCAGCTTCCAACACCCGTGGCGGTATGGAAATCTCTATGATCTACATTAAGAAACATTCAGACCCGAATGCGAAGAAGCTGAATTGCCCAAGGTTCTAGGGTTTATAAAATCTTATAGAAGTAAGAGACTGAAAGGAGAGTTTATAGGGTTTATAAAGTTTAGTTGTTTAGTCGTTTAGAAGTAATCAGTTGTCAATTGCCGGTTGTCAGTTGCCAGTAAACAGCCCATACTAAGGAGGCTTAATCAAAAACAACTAACGTTTCACTTATACGGCATGCTGTTCGTACTTCGTACTTCGTACTTCTTACTTCTTACTTTACTTTGTACTTTTCTTAGTTCTTCATGAGCAACGGCAGCAAATACCAGCTAAACAACGTAATCAGCACCAACGCCACAATATTCATCACCAGCCCTGCCTTGATCATTTGTTTTAAGCGGATATGCCCGCTGGCAAAAACGATCGCGTTTGGCGGCGTGCCCATGGGCAGCATGCTGGCACAACTGGCCGCCAGGGTCATGGGGATTCCCAGTAACAGTGGATTCATCCCGATGGAATCAGCCAATGAACAAACCACCGGGGAGAACACAATCACCTGGGCCACATTGCTCATCATTTCACTGATAAAGATGGAAAGGAAAGTGACCATAAATACCAGGAAGATACCACCGCCTGCATACTGACCGAGCCAGGTACCCATTTGAGTAATGAGTCCGGCTTTTTCCAATGCATCCGCTAAAGCAATACCCCCGCCAAATAACAATAAAATACCCCAGGCCAGGTCCTTTGTATCGCTCCATTCCAGCAAACCCTCGGCCTTGTCTTTTTCAGCCGGATCTTTACTCCGTCCTGCAGGAAAAATAAAGAGTGCCAGTCCGCCCATGATGGCAATCATATTATCATCCAGTTTGAAAAGGGACTGACCCTTATTGATCAGGTCCTTGAAAATCCAAAACATGGCCGTGGTGCCGAATACAAGTAGCACTCTTTTTTCCGGTCCGCTGAGTTTACCCAGCATGGAGATTTCCCCATGAATATGATTACGGGCCGCTTCACTGGACCGGATATGATTGGGAAAAAGCAATTTCGTGGTGACCAGGTACAGGGCAAACATCAATATAAGCGCCAGTGGGGTGCAAAGCAGCATCCAGTCTACAAAATCGATATTGGTATTGTATTTCCGCTCAAAGTAACCAACAAACTGTACGTTCGGCGGGGTACCGATCACCGTAGCGATGCCGCCGAAATTGGAAGACCAGGCAATAGCCAGCATCAGGCTGAGATTAAAATGCGGATAATTACCCCCTTCCTGGTTTTCCTTCATCACATGTATCACCGAAAGGGCAATGGGAAACATCATCATAGTGGTGGCGGTATTGCTCAGCCACATACTGAGAAAACCCGTGGCCAGGATAAAACCAAGTACGATCCTGTTTCCGCTGGTCCCGGTGGCTTTTACAATATTCAGGGCAATGCGGCGGTGCAGGTTCCATTTTTCAATGGCCAGTCCCAGCATAAACCCGCCCATAAATAAAAAGATCACCTCATTACCATAAGAAGCCGCTGTGGCTTTGATGGAATTAATCTTTAATAAGGGAAATAATACCAGGGGCAGTAAGGCCACCACCGGCATCGGCAGTGCTTCTGTCACCCACCAGGTGATCATCAGTCCGGCAACGGCCAGTACCCTGGCAGCCGGTTCGGCAACATGAAAGGGATTCACCAGGTACAGCACCAGGGCCACCACCACACCTGATAGCAGCGAAAGTATTTTGAGTTGGTTTTTTGACAAGCCGGAAAATTTCAGGTCAAGATAAGTCTTTTGAAAAAAAGGAATCACTATGCGTTACTATTTATTGCGCCCACTGACATAGCGGTTACCCAGAATATAAAAGCGGTAAGGTAGTAAGGCATCATCCCCGGCATAATCCACCCCGATGCGGGGACAGGCCACTACTTCCTTTTCAGATAATTTGTATCCATCATCAGTAATATATATTTCCGGCGATTGCAGTGACCAACCGGTAAAAGCGACATGAAGTCCCATGGCTTTTGCGGCATTACCAGGTCCGCGGGTCAGACTAAAGTCTGGCTTTTTCTTGCCGCTCCTTTGCAACATGGCTTCCACACCTTCCAGTGGTTCGAGAGCCCTCACGAGTATGGCATGTGGAATATCCTCCGAACTGGTCACTACATTGAATAAATGATGGAGTCCGTAACAACGATAAATGTAGGCCACACCCCCGCCTGCATACATGATCTCCGTTCTGGCAGTTCGGCGGCCGGCCCAGGCATGTGATGCTTTATCTTTTACTCCATTATAGGCTTCCACTTCCACGATCCGTCCGGCACATCGGATACCCTCCAGTTCAGTTACGAGTACTTTCCCCAGTAATTCACGGGCTATGCAGAGTACATTGTCCCGCTGGTAGAAATGATTACTAAGTTTATTCCGCATGTTAGTTGACTAAAAATAAGGGGGAAATCCTTTCCGTTCCTCTTGGCAAAAGTCTATATTTAGCCCTCAAAATAAGGCTTTGCTCAAAGAAATAGTCATTGCATTCCAATCCTGGGAAGAAGCCCGCCGCTTTATTCAACAGCACAAACTGTTCCGCTGGATCATTATTCCCGGAATTGTATATGCCCTGCTGTTTATCACCGGCATGCTTTTCTTCTGGCAGTCGTCAGACCAGTTCGTTTCCTGGATCAGTGATCAGTTGGGTATTGAGGTATGGCTGCAGAAAGAGCGGAGTGAATGGCTGAGCTTCTTTTTTGTCATGACCGGTATGATGCTGCGGCTGGTGCTGGTACTCTTTTATTTTTCCTTATTTAAATATGCGATCCTGATTATCGGCTCCCCGCTATTCACCTATCTTAGTGAAAAAACGGAAGCCATCATTGACGGCAAGGAGCATACATTCAACTGGTCTGAAATCAAAAAGGACGCGGTCCGTGGTATCCGTCTGGCCCTGCGCAATGCCGGCTGGCAGTTGGTGTACCTGGTAGCCCTGATCCTGCTTTCACTGATACCCGTTGCAGGCTGGATCACCCCCGTGATTGCTCTTTTCCTCGAATGCTATTATTTCGGTGTATCAATGCTGGATTATTCCTTTGCCCGGAATAATTTCAGTTTATCCCAGAGTATAGCTTTTACCGGCCGTCACAAAGGACTGGCTATTGGTAATGGTTTACTCTTCTATGCCATGCATGCACTGATCATACTCGCCCCGGCTTATGCCATCATTGCTGCCACCCTGAGTGTAAACAAAGTAAAAAACAGCTGAGTTGATGGCTACCATTTATCTTATACCCGCCCTGCTGCAGGAAGATGGACTAAACGCTATTCCGCCCAATATCACAGAGGCGATCAAAGAATGCCAGGTTTTCTTCGTGGAGAATGAGCGAACCACCCGGAGATATTTTAAGCAATTGTGGAAGGCCTGCCTGCCGGGACAGGAGATAGTCATAGATAACTATGAATGGGTAAATATGGCAGAACCAGGGGCCGAAAACCTGTTTCGAAAAAAGATAAACGAAGACAAAGTAATTGGAATCGTGAGTGAAGCCGGCTGTCCCGGAGTGGCCGATCCCGGTCAGTCACTGATCGCTATCGCGCAGGCCATGAATAGTACGGTTAAACCACTGGTGGGCCCCAGCAGCATCCTCCTGGCCCTGATGGCCAGTGGAATGAACGGGCAACAATTTAAATTCAATGGTTACTTACCCATTGATAATGGTCAGCGGATGAAAGTGCTGAAAGAACTGGAAACCGAATCAGCTAAAAATGACTGTACCCAGATCTTCATTGAAACTCCTTACCGGAATAACCAGATGATCGATGCCATATTAAAAACCTGTAACCCGGATACCCGGTTCTGTATAGCTGTTGACCTCACTGGTCCGGCTCAATGGGTTAAAACAAAATCCGTCAGACAATGGCAGTACGAAAAGACCGACATTCATAAACGTCCGGCGATATTTATTTTGTACGCCCGTTAGACTTTACTCCAGCAGGCTGTTGTTCTTATTTACTTTCTGCACAGAGATAATACTATCCACCACATACTTACTCATGCCTCTCCAGGGCAGGGCACCCAGGTATTCTTTATAATGAAGTTCCATAAATGCGCCGCTGTTTGACATCAGTTGCTGCGCCACTTTTTCATTCACCACGGAAAACTCAAATTCATTGGACTGTATACTTCCCGGGACTTTCGACTTGTAGCCGGTTTGAATCACCCGGCCTTCATAGGTTTTAAAAACATACCCTTTCTTCACAAAGAAGTTCAGTTCGCCGGCTTTGCTTCCCTCTCCAAAAACAAAAAAATAACGGAAGTAAAAAAATATGGCCAACCCGATCAGCAGCAGGATCAGTACGGTGCGGATAAACCGCCGGAATCCGGATTTTTTCTTTACCGGTGTCTGCGCTAACGGTTGTTCAGGTGTATTGATAGAATTGTCGCTCATAATTAAAGGTTTATAACAAAAATTTTTGGCTTCTAAAACCAATTATTATTATAAATTTGCGTCCAAGTTACAACCTATTCAGCCAGATGGCGAATATTCTGACACATACCAAACAATTTGCGTTCCACGCGCCCATCACCAGCGGTGTATATTCCGTTGGCTTTGATGTGTTTACTTTTTCCCGCCCCCGACGTCGCCCTGTATTCTGACAGGACGAACCGCTCACCATGGTCCCTGTCAGTGAAGATTCCCCCGGAGAAAATTAATCAGGACTGGTGGCCCCTTTCATATCTAGACAGATACATAGTGGACAATCAACATATTATTATCAGGGTAGCGACTCTTTCCGATAAGGTCTACTCCAAAACAATCACCGACGAAATGGAGGCTTCCGCTGCTGCCCGTGGTACAGGTATCGCCAAGCGGTCTCCGGAATATATTGAACAAAAAATTGATGAAGGCAAGGCCGTCATCGCCATTACCGACCAGAATGAATGGGTGGGTTTCTGTTATATCGAAACCTGGAGCCATGGGGAGTATGTGGCGAACAGCGGCCTGATCGTCGCTCCTGCATTCCGCAAGAGCGGGGTGGCCAAATCCATCAAGAAAAGAATATTCGGACTCTCCCGGGAAAAATATCCCGAAGCGAAGTTATTTGGTCTGACCACCGGTCTGGCTGTTATGAAAATCAACAGTGAACTGGGGTATGAACCCGTTACTTATTCTGAGCTCACACAGGACGAAGCCTTCTGGGCAGGCTGCAAGAGTTGTGTGAATTATGATATCCTGATGGGTAAAGACCGGAAAAACTGTATGTGTACGGCCATGCTCTATGATCCGAAAGATCATTATGAACCGGAAGAGACGACTCAATACTTCGAAGAGAACAAAAAAGGATTTGAACGGCTCCTTAAATTCAAACAATGGAAACTGCTTCGTCCCTTCCTTAAAAAGGATAAGCCGAATGGCAACGGTGGAAGTAAGCCCAAATCATTGTTATATCATTTCTTACACTTATAACTCTGCAATACCATGTCGAAAAAAGTTGTACTCGGATTTAGCGGCGGTTTGGATACCACTTACTGCGTTAAATACCTGGGTGAAGACAAGGGCTATGAGGTTCACAGTATCATCGTGAATACAGGTGGCTTCAGCGAAGAAGAATTAAAAAAAATTGAAGCCCATGCTTATGCCCTGGGCGTAAAAACCCATACCACAGTTAACGCGGTAAAGGGCTATTACGACAGGATCATTAAGTACCTCGTTTACGGAAATGTGCTGAAGAATAATACCTATCCCCTTTCGGTATCCGCTGAAAGACTGAGCCAGGCCCTGCATATCGCCGAACATGCAAAAGCGCTGAATGCCGATGCGGTAGCGCATGGCAGTACCGGTGCAGGGAATGACCAGGTTCGTTTTGATATGATTTTTCATATCATGATCCCCGGTGTGGAAATCATCACGCCGATCCGTGACCTGAAACTGAGCCGCGAAGAAGAAATCAGCTACCTGAAAGCAAAGGGCGTGGAAATAAACTTTGCCAAAGCCATGTACTCCATTAACAAAGGACTCTGGGGTACCAGCGTGGGCGGTAAAGAAACCCTCTCCTCCAAAGGCATGCTGCCGGAAGAAGCCTGGCCTACACAGGTAACTAAAACCGGCACCGAAGAAATAAAACTTGGTTTTGAAAAAGGAGAACTGACATCCGTGAACGGCCAGGTATTCCATCACCCTACAGCAGCCATTCAATACCTGCAAACGATAGCCGGACCCTATGGTATCGGCCGGGATATTCATGTGGGCGATACCATTATCGGCATCAAGGGACGTGTGGGATTTGAAGCTGCTGCACCCATGCTGATCCTCAAAGGTCACCATACCCTGGAAAAACATGTGCTCACCAAATGGCAGTTACAATGGAAAGACCAACTGGCTTCCTTCTACGGCAACTGGCTGCACGAAGGTCAGATCCTCGATCCGGTGATGCGGGATATTGAAGCTTTCCTGACCAACAGTCAGCAGAATGTGACAGGTGATGTATTCATCCAACTGATGCCCTACCGGTTCCAGGTGATCGGGATTGAGTCAAAATATGACCTGATGAACAGCAAATTTGGCAAATACGGGGAAATGAATACAGGATTCACCGGGGATGATGTGCGTGGATTCAGCAAGATTTTCGGGAATCAGACGAGTATTTGGAATGCGGTGAATGAGTGAAGAGAAAGTACGAGGTAAGAAGTATGAAGTACGAAAGAGAGTCAGTAAAAGTGATTGTGCTTGTTATTTTAGAATCAGAAAAGAGTTCGTAAATAAAGTAAAGCTCTTCTAAACGACTAAACACCAAACACCTAAACACTACTAAAAAAGCGCACCCCTCTTCTTTTAAAAAGTAGTCATAAGTAAACTAAAAAACATGTCCATCAACATCGGCATCATAGGAGGCGCAGGTTACACCGGGGGAGAACTGATTCGTTTACTGATCAATCACCCGGAGGTGAATGTCAGCATGATCCACAGCCGCAGTAATGCCGGCAAAGCGGTGAGTCATATACATCAGGATCTGACTGGTGAAACCACACTAACATTTACTGATGACAGCAGTCCTGTTGAAAAAGGAAGTATTGATGTGTTATTTCTTTGTCTTGGCCATGGTGAATCCAAAAAATTCATGGCAGAGAATAAGGTTGCGGATAAGATAAAGATCATTGACCTTGCGAATGATTTCCGGTTATCCGCTCATTCCAGTACCGGAAACCGCCAGTTTGTATATGGCCTGCCCGAGCTGAACCGCGATACCATCAAAACAGCACAGAACATTGCCAACCCGGGTTGTTTTGCCACTGCGATCCAACTGGGCTTACTACCCCTGGCTAAGGCAGGACTACTGAAAAATATCTATACCACGGGCATTACCGGTTCCACCGGTGCAGGGCAATCCCTGGCCGCCACTTCACATTTCAGCTGGAGGGCGAATAATATACAGGCTTATAAAACACTCACCCACCAGCACCTGGGCGAGATCGGTGAATCGCTGCTGCAGTTACAACCGGTAAATGATGTGGATGTACACTTTGTACCCTGGCGGGGTGATTTCACGCGGGGCATCTTCATCAGCTCTACTTTGCATTGTGAGGAGTCCCTGGAAGAAATGTATATACTATTTGAAACTTTTTATAAAGGGCACCCATTTACCACTGTCAGCCGTGAACCGGTTTTCCTGAAGCAGGTAGTGAATACCAATAAAGCGGTGATTCAGCTGGAAAAATCCGGCAGCAAACTGGTGGTACACTCAGCCATTGATAATTTATTAAAAGGCGCCAGCGGGCAGGCCGTGCAGAATATGAACCTGGTTTTCGGACTGGAGGAAACAACGGGACTGAAACTGAAAGCAAACTACTTTTAAAAAAGTTTAGTCGTTTGTTGTTTAGTCGTTTAGCAGACAGTCACCTAAACAACTAAACAACAAACGACTAAACAACTAAACCCAAACAAATGAATCTATTCGACGTATACCCCATCAACGAAGTCACCATCGTAAAAGCCAAAGGCTCCTATGTATGGGATGATAAAGGGGATCAGTACCTGGATCTTTACGGAGGCCATGCGGTGATCAGTATCGGCCATACCCATCCGCATTGGGTGAAACGCATTGAAGACCAGCTGGAGAAAATCGCATTTTATTCCAACTCGATCAAAATTCCCCTGCAGGTACAACTGGCAGAGAAGCTTGGTAAAGTATCCGGCAAGGAAGACTACCAGCTATTTCTGTGCAACAGCGGGGCTGAAGCCAATGAAAATGCATTAAAGCTTGCCTCTTTTCATACGGGTCGTAAAAAAATCATCGCCTTCAGCAAATCCTTCCACGGGCGTACTTCGCTGGCGGTGGCTGTTACGGATAATAAAAACTATACCGCACCGGTTAATGAAACCGATAATGTGATCTTCCTGCCATTCAATGACGCAGCAGCACTCGAAGCCTGTTTCCAAAAAGAAGGAAATGAAATCGCAGCCGTCATCATTGAAGGTATCCAGGGGGTGGGCGGTATCAATGTGGCCGATGACAGCTTCCTGCGGAGTATCCGGTCACATTGTGATACACATGGCGCGGTTTATATTGCCGACAGCGTGCAGTGCGGTTATGGCCGGAGTGGCAAATTTTTCAGCCATGATTTTGCCGGCGTAAGTGCCGATATTTATACCATGGCCAAAGGGATGGGCAATGGTTTCCCGGTAGCGGGTATCATCATCGCCCCGCATATCAAACCAAAACATTTCCAGCTGGGTACCACATTTGGCGGAAACCACCTGGCCTGTGCGGCGGCCCTGGCCGTGCTGGAAATTATTGAAGAAGAGAAACTGATGGGTAATGCCGTCATGACCGGCAAATACCTGCGGGATGAACTGAGTGCCATTCCTGAATTAAAGAATGTCAGGGGACGTGGACTGATGATCGGTTTTGATGTACCGGAGGAACTGAAAGACCTGAAAAAGAACCTGCTCTGGAAGCAAAAAATATTTACCGGGGAGGCTAAGCCCAATGTAATCCGTTTATTGCCTTCATTGGGTTTAAAGAAAAAAGATGCTGAACAATTTATCGAATCCATAAAAGAAGAAATCAATCTTTTAGTTTCAACCCCTGCCAGCTGATATGAAAAATTTTGTTTCTGTTCATGATGTAAACAATATTGACGCCCTCGTGCAACGTGCCCTGGCCCATAAAGCCAGTCCGTTTGCCAATAAATCACTGGGGGCCAATAAACGTATCGGGTGTTTGTTTCTCAATCCCAGTATGCGTACCCGCCTGAGCACACAGATCGCCGCACAGAACCTGGGAATGGAAGCCATTGTATTCAATGTAGGCAGCGAAGGCTGGGCCCTCGAGTTTGAAGAGGAAGCCATTATGAGCGGCACCACGGTTGAACACGTTAAAGATGCGGCACCTGTTTTCGGAAAATATTTCGACATCCTGGCCATCCGTACTTTCCCTTCTTTAAAAAACCGGGAAGACGATTACAGCGAACTCTATATCAAACAGTTTATCAAATACGCCGGCATCCCTGTGTTGAGTATGGAGAGTGCCACCCTGCATCCCCTGCAGTCACTCACGGATATCATAACGATTACGGAGACCATGCAAGGGCAACCGCTGAATAAAAAACCCAAAATCGTGCTTAGCTGGGCCCCGCATGTAAAACCACTGCCTCAGTGTGTGGCCAATAGTTTTTCTCAATGGGTCAATGCCTGGGGCCAGGCTGATTTTGTAATTACTCACCCCGAGGATTATGAACTGAGTGAGGAATTCACCAAAGGAGCCACCATCACCCATAACCAGGAAGAAGCACTAAAAGATGCCGACTTTGTGTATGTGAAGAACTGGAGCACCTATACTGATTACGGAAAGATCTATGAAAGTGATCCGAAGTGGATGCTGACCAATAAAAAACTGGAAGGGACCAATAACGCTAAAGTGATGCATTGCCTGCCGGTACGTCGCAACGTGGAACTGAGTGATGAAATTCTCGACGGACCGAGCAGCATTGTAACCCGTGAAGCAGGGAACAGGGTATGGGCGGCTCAGGCAGTGCTGGAACAATTATTAATAACCAATGGATAAACTTTATATTATAAAGATCGGGGGCAACATCATTGATGATGAAGCCAGACTCGCGGTTTTCCTGCGTGACTTCGCCGCCATTGATGAAAAAAAGATTCTCGTGCATGGAGGCGGCAAACTGGCCACCCGCCTGGCTGAAAAAATGGGGATAGAACAGCAACTGGTAGATGGCCGGCGCATTACCGATGCAGAGACCCTGAAGATCGTCACGATGGTCTATGCTGGTTTTATCAATAAAAATATTGTAGCAGCGTTACAGGCCAGCCATTGTAATGCCATTGGGCTTTGTGGAGCCGACGGTGATGTGATACTCGCCCATAAAAGAAAACACCCGGTACTGGATTATGGATTTGTAGGCGATGTGGACAGTATCAATACGGATCTGATCAATACCCTGCTGGAAAAAAATATCGCAGTGGTATTTGCCCCCATCACCCATGACCAGCAGGGGCAATTGCTCAATACCAATGCCGATACCATTGCCCAGGAAATTGCCAAAGGAATGAGTGGGTTGTACGATACGGAATTGATCTATTCATTTGAGAAAAACGGGGTATTACTGGATGCCAGTGATGACAGCACCGTGATTCCGGAAATAAAACCTTCCTATTACCAGGAACTAAAGGCAAAAAATAAAATATTCGCCGGGATGATTCCCAAACTGGACAATGCATTTACCGCCCTGCAGAGCGGGTTAGGCAAAGTGATTATCGGGAAGGCCGAACAACTGTCTGACCTGTTACAAGGCCGGGCAGGCACAAGCATTATACATGAACATTGAACTACCCATACTTCAATCCAACGCCATTGATCTGCTGAAAGAGCTGATCGCCACCCCTTCCTTCAGTAAACAGGAAGACCAGACAGCCGGTATACTCTGCCGTTTTCTGGGCACCCGTGATATCGTTCATTCCCGGGTCGGGAATAATGTTTTTG
>CAZYTV010000039.1:0-2311 GCA_964650455.1 uncultured Chitinophaga sp.
TGTCATACTTAGCCTGCCGAAGTATGAGCTTGTCGAAGTATGAGCTTGTCGAAGCATTGCCGAAGGGTGATAAGTAGATAAACAACTAAACGACAAACGACAAACAACAAACAACAAACAACAAACCCTCATGATTATCGACAGTCACCAGCATTTCTGGCGCTACGAACCCGAAAAGCACAGTTGGATAGATGATGAAATGAAAGCTATCCGCCGTGATTTTCTGCCGGAGGAACTGGCCACCGTTTATAAAGAGAACGGGGTAGCCGGTTCGGTGGCCGTACAGGCCGACCAGACAGAAAATGAAACAGGATTCCTGGTGGAGCTAAGCCGGAAACATGGTTTTATAAAAGGAATAGTAGGCTGGACGGATCTTCGTTCAGAAGAATTACCAGGCAACCTCGAGTTTTACCAGACAATCCCTGAAATAAAAGGTTTCCGTCATGTACTCCAGGGAGAAGATCCTTCTTTTATGCTGCAGCCTGCTTTTCTCCGGGGAATCGGATTGCTGAAAAAATACGGATTTACTTATGATATCCTGGTGTTTCCGCACCACCTGCCTGCCGTAAAGGAACTGGTCCGTCAGTTTCCCGGGCAATCATTTATACTGGATCATATCGCCAAACCGTATATAAAGAAAGGCCAGCTCAATGAATGGGCAAAAGACCTGAAAGAACTCGCATCGTTCCCCAATCTCTATTGTAAGATCAGCGGGATGGTCACCGAAGCTGATTATACTCAATGGCGACCTGAAGATTTCACTCCTTACCTGGATGTGGTGGTAAATGCATTTGGTACCAAACGTATCATGTATGGCAGTGACTGGCCGGTTTGCCTGGTGGCTGCCAGCTATACCCAGGTTATCGCTGTCGTTAAAAATTATTTCGCTTCCTTTACACCGGGTGAGCAGGCCGCTTTTTTCTCCGGCAACGCCATTCGATTTTATCATTTATAATTTCAGCTCATGACAGCAAGAGTTCACTTTCCCCCGGTCATTTTTGGTACCACTGCACTGGGAAATATATATGAAGAAATTCCATATGCTACTAAACTGGAGATCATCAAAGAATGTGTGCAAAATGCCCCGGGTGGACTCCTGATGTTTGATTCAGCCGGCAAATACGGAGCGGGACTGGCACTGGAAGTACTGGCCCAATGCCTGGATGAACTGGGTGTGCCTCCGGAAAAAGTGATCATCAGTAATAAGCTTGCCTGGTACCGGGTACCGCTTACTGGTCCGGAATCCACATTTGAACCCGGGGTCTGGCATAACCTGAAGCATGATGCCGTACAGAAAATCAGTTACCAGGGTATACTGGATTGTTATGAGCAGGGAAATCAGTTGCTCGGAAAATATAAAACAGAAACGGCTTCTGTTCACGATCCGGATGAATACCTCGCAGCAGCCGTGGACAAGGCCGATGATAAAAAAAGATACGGGGATATCCTGGAAGCCTATAAAGCCCTGCACGAATTGAAAGCAGCCGGCAAAATCAGTTCGGTAGGCGTGGGAGCCAAAAACTGGAAGAGTATCCAGCGGATTGCACAGGATGTGGACCTGGACTGGGTGATGATCGCCAACAGTATTACGGTGCATTCTCATCCGAAACCCTTACTGGAATTTATGGCGCAACTGCACAGCAAGGGGGTGGCGATCATTAATTCCGCCGTATTCAATGGGGGGTTCCTGGTTGGCCGTGATTTTTATAATTACAAAAAAGTAGATCCCGATACACCGGATGGTAAAGCAAAATTTGAATGGCGCGCTAAGTTTTTTGAACTCTGTGCCAAGCACAATGTTACCCCCGCTGAAGCCTGTTTCAATTTTGGATTCCGTATCCCCGGGGTCAATTCAGTAGCCCTCAGCACTTCCCACCCCGAAAAAGTGAAGCCCAATATTGCCATGGCTACCTGTGAAGTGCATTGTTCCCTGTGGGATGATATGAAGGCCAGCGGATTGCTGGAACCGGATTACCTGATTAATAATTTGTAGGGGTGAGGTTGACAGGTTGATAAGTTTAAAAGGGTGGGAGGCGAGAGGTAAGAAGCAAGAAGCGAGAAGCAAGAAACGAGAAGCAAGAAGCGAGAAGCAAGAAACGAGAAGGGTGCATACTCCGGAGATCATCTGCAGCAGTGAGCAATTAAAGCCTGAAGGGCTGACATGATTATAGTAGAACAATTGATGTCAAACCGGTTTATCAAACCCCGAAGGGGTGGCATGATTATAGAAAAGAAAACTACTGGGATGGCTACTGGCAATCTTTCTTTTGTTAGCTGATCTGTATCTTATTTCAATTTTATTTCCTTATTT
>CAZYTV010000039.1:2321-23604 GCA_964650455.1 uncultured Chitinophaga sp.
TACTATGAGAAGATATTTAACAGCAACCCGGTATTTGCCACTTTTAATATTGTTATTCACCACATTACTGACCGCTGCACAGAAGGCAGACAGTTCCGACACCCGTTACCGCCCGGCACTCCATTTAACCCCGCAGGCACATTGGATGAATGACCCCAATGGCATGGTCTATTATAAGGGAACCTATCATTTGTTTTACCAGTATTACCCGCATGGAAATATATGGGGCCCTATGCACTGGGGACATGCCACCAGTAATAACCTGATGAAATGGAAACATGAACCGGTAGCGCTTTACCCGGACAGTCTCGGAATGATTTTCTCCGGCAGTGCGGTCGTGGATAAGGAAAATACGTCGGGGTTTGGTAAAAACGGTCAGGTGCCCCTGGTTGCCATTTTTACCCAGCATGATGAAGCCGCTATGAAGAAGGGAAGTAAAAGTTTCCAGAACCAGAGTATTGCGTATAGTCTGGATGAGGGCAAGACCTGGACCAAGTATAAAAACAATCCGGTACTGCGTAGTCCCGGTCTCGTTGATTTCCGCGATCCGAAAGTGGCCTGGAATACAGCAGCCAATAAATGGATCATGACCTTGGCCGTGGCCGACCGGATTCATTTTTATTCTTCTCCTGATTTAAAGAACTGGACTAAGGAAAGTGAATTCGGTGAAAAAGCAGGAGCGCATGGAGGAGTATGGGAATGCCCGGATCTTTTCCCGATGAAGTATGAAGGTAAAGATATATGGGTATTACTGGTCAGCCTGAATCCGGGCGGACCGAATAAAGGTTCTGCCACCCAATATTTCCTGGGTGATTTTGACGGAAAGGTTTTTCATCCGTATAGCACGGAAACTAAATGGATCGATTACGGACCGGATAATTATGCCGGGGTGACCTGGAGTAATACAAGGGATAAAGTATTTTTTATGGGCTGGATGAGCAACTGGCTCTATGCCCAGGTGGTGCCCACCACTACCTGGCGCAGTGCCATGACCCTGCCCCGTGAACTGCGACTGGAAAAAACGGGAAATGAATTAAGAATCGCTTCCTGGCCGGTAAAATCGCTCTTGCCTTTTTTTACCGGATCTGTTGGGTCCAGGGGAATGGGTTCCAGTCCGTATGATCTGTTTACGAAAATGAAACCGTCTGGTATTCCCTGCCAGTTAAGTCTGTCTGCTTTAAAACACTCCTTCAGTCTCCGCTTTGCCAATGATGCCGGAGAAGAACTGCTGATCGGGTATGATACGAAACAGGATCAGTATTATATCGACCGCAGCAAGTCGGGCCACACTGCTTTTCATGCAGATTTTCCCGCTCGTTCCTATGCACCACGTTTTAGTAGGTCGGATACAGTAAAACTATCAGTAGTGGTCGATAAATCCTCAGTTGAATTATTCGGGGACAATGGGCTTACGATGATGACGGCTATTTACTTTCCATCCGATCCGTTTACAAAAGCGGAACTCATCTCCGGTGAACCCCAAAATATGACTGAAGTCCGGCAGACTTATCTGGGCAAACGTTAACGGGGATTATTTTTCTCATTGAAGAGCAAAGGCCATTCCGGATTATATACATGGGCCTTCATCATCCAGCCGGAAAGTTTATTCACGATGGCCGGGAATTGTTCAGCGAGATTATTCTTCTCTTCCGGGTCTTTTGACAAATCATACAGTTCAACCGGGGAAGGATTGGCGGTGGATACATTTAAGCGGATCGCTTTCCAGTTTTTCCAGCTGATGGCCTGTCGTCCCTCATTCTCATGAAACTCCCAGTAGAAATAGTCATGGGTCTTACGTTTTCCTTTATTGAGTAAAACGGGTACCAGGGAGAGACCATCTGTTTTTACTTTGTTTTTTACACCCGCAAGTTCCAGTACCGTCGGATACATATCCCATAAGGCAGCGGGTTCATCATTCACCGCTGGCTTTATCTTACCGGGCCAGTACGCTACATAGGGAACGCGTATGCCACCTTCATACAAATCGCGTTTAATACCACGGAAAGTGCCATTGCTGTTGAAGAATTCAGGATCCCCGCCATTCTCCCGGTGAGGTCCGTTATCACTGGTAAAAATGATCAGCGTGTTTTCGGCCTGTCCTTTATCCTTTATGGCTTGAATAATTTCTCCCACATACTGAATCGGCCTCGGGATCATCGCGGCAAACTGTGCATGGGGCAAGGGCTCGGGAACAGCATTATGGACTCTTGTCTTCATTTTATTGCCCGTCAGGGGCGTTTCATTGAATTTTTTAGCATAGTGTGAATACCATGCATCATGCGGACCGGTCACATCGCCATGCGGTAAGGTGTAAGGCAGGTACATAAAGAAGGGTTGTGTTCCCGCTGCATTAATATAGTTGATTGCCTGTTGATGAATAAGGGCAGCAGAGTAAATGGAATCAGTCCCGGTATTGGGTAATTCCACTTTCTGATGATTATCCCAGAGATAAGGCGGGTAATAATCATGCGCCAGGCTCTGGCAGTTGTATCCGTAAAACCGGTCAAATCCATGTTTATTCGGATCGCCACTGTTCTGGTTAAAACCCAGACCCCATTTGCCAAAAGCAGCGGTGGCATATCCGTTTTCCTGCAGGTAGTTCGCAAAAGTCTTTGCATTTTCCGGTAAGGGAATTTGTCCTTCAGGTCCGTATGGCAGGTTGCCCCGGATCACTGTATGCCCCGTATGCTTACCCGTCAGCAGGGAAGTACGTGCCGGTGCACAGACGGTGGAACCGGAATAAAAACGGGTGAAGCGGATGCCCGATGCAGCCATCTTGTCGATCTGCGGGGTTTCGATCTTTTGTTGTCCGTAACAACCAATCTCCCCATAGCCCAGGTCATCGGCAAAAATGAAAATAATATTGGGTTGTTTTTTTTGCTGGGCATGGGAGGCCGCATCCAACAGGATAAAAGAGAAGACGAACAGCAATAATTTTTTCATTCCGCTTTATTTAGTTGCATAGATTTCCACTTCAATGATGCTTAACCGGCTCCGGTTTCCTCCATCATCGCGGCTCACCCCATCATCCAGTTTTTTCCCGGATAATTCAGTGCCGGTATTGGTTTGAACATCGGCGGCATTCATTAATTCAATCCTGACTTTTTTACCATTCACGGGTTTACATACCGCTAAAAAATAACCCAGGCTTTTCTCCGAATTACCCCGGTACACTTCCTGTCCATCCACCAGTATCCGCAGTGGATATGATTTAGACCTGAAATTATTCAATTTCAGGTTCACTTCGCTGATAGTGGCTGCACTTTCCAGTTCATATTCAATCCAGGCTGTGGAAAGTTTTCCGTCATTGTACCAGTCCGTCAGTTCATTATCATCATAACTGGCAAATGCACTGTCAGCTAAACTGCCTGCCGTGGCCCGTATTATATTTACAGGTATCCGGTTGATCGTAAAGGAAGGCGTGGCAGGAGTTGGGCCTCTGTGCAGATCGCCTTTCAATCCAAATGAAGGGAGTTGCCTGCTTAATCCATTATTCACCGGTACCTGCACCGATTGCCATTGCAGGCTGCTGCTTTTTAATCCGGTAGCCATAGCCGTCAATTTGATTAAACCAGCTTTAGTGGCAGATCGGATCAGTACACGGTTTACTCCACATTCCACCGGCAGGTCTTTGGATAAAATAAAATTATCAGTTCCCTGTGCCATACCACCTCTCCATTCAGCAGCACCGGTTAACGCAAAATGAATAGTATCCATAGCCACCGGGCAACGGTTGCCTTCTTTATCCACGACCTCCACTTCAGCCAGGATCAGGTCATGCCCGTTTGCCTGAACTCCTTTTGGATGAGTAAATGATTTTAACCGTAACGCATAAGCAGGGCCACTGGTCTTCTTTACCTGCTCACTCAGTTGCTGCCCCTTCGCTGAATAACCCACCGCACGGATCATGCCCGGCTGCCATTGCACATCCGGGAAGGTGAACAGGAAGCGATTGCTTTGCTGGCCAAAACCCAGGGAACGGTTATTGACAAAAAGTTCCACCCGGTCAGCGGTTGAAATGACATACATGGTTTTCTTCGTGCCTGATGTATAATTCCAGTGCCCGATGATATGTATGCCTTCTTTCTCCGTATCCACCCAGCCATTCCACATCACCTGGTGCGCATAGAAATTTTCTTTTGGGATACGCAGGGCATCCACTTCACCACTGCGCCGGTAATTTTCAGCGCCACGGTGATGGGTATTGGTTTCGGAAAAAACAATATTGACCCCACCTGAACTGACTCTTTTGCCGGTGCCGGGTCTTTCTTTCCAGTATTCGTGCCAACGTACCACATTTTCAATGGCATGCGATTCCTGGTTGCGGTTATATTCTTTGGCCGGGGCGTTTTTATATAAAGGTCCTTCGCCATCTTTATGATAGGGTGGGGAATAATCATCCCAGTATTTACGCAATCCTTCATCCCGGGAGTATTCCATAGCCCATACCGGCTGCTTTGCGCTTTTATTAATGTAAAGCATTTCACCACCGTATTCACTTTCTTTACTGTCCAGCATCTCCCTGCTGCCGATGGCCCGGCCACCATGTGCATCAAAACTGTCGCGGATCGCTTTCATTTCCCGCATGTGTGCTTCACTGATATTTTCATTGCCGCACTCATAAAAAATAATACTGGGATTATTGCGGTTGTAAACAATGGCATCCCGCATCACGGATTTACGTTGTTCCCATCTCACCCCCTCCACATCTCTTTCCGCATCACCGGCCGGCATGGCCTGCAACAGCCCTACGCGGTCACAACTTTCAATATCCTGTTTCCAGGGAGTGATATGCATCCAGCGCACCAGGTTGCCATTGCTTTCCACGATCAGTTTATTGCTGAAATCGCTGAGCCAGGCAGGTACACTCATACCCACGGCCGGCCATTCATTGGAAGTACGTTGGGCATATCCATGTACCTGTATCACCCGGTCATTCAGGTAAATCATGCCGTTCTTAAAACCGGTCTTGCGGAAACCAGTAACCGTATTCACTTTATCGGCTTCCTTTCCATTGATATAAAGGGCGGTTTCAACCGTATACAGGTAACCATAACCCCAGCTCCAGAATCGGATGCCGTTGCATACTGCTTCTGCCGAAATATTTTTTGTTTCACCGGGCGCAAAAAGAACAGCGGCACTGCTGAAACGGCTGACCGGTTTCCCTTCACGGTTGACGAGGTTTACTTTGTATTGTACAAGGACGGGTTTGCCTGTTTCATTTTTCACCTGCGAAACCGCATGGATCCTGGCACGGCCACGGGGAATATCCATCTCATCCGCATAAACAGATACACCGGTGGTGCCAAGACTGTTCAGCAACGGCAGGGTCTGGTAAACCGGACCGGTGATATGCAGGAAAACATTTTTACAAAGCCCCCCATAATTAGCATTAAAATTCTTGTCGATCCACTGGTATTTGGTATTGGTGGATTTTTCGCGGTAATCCCAGCTATTGTCGGTCCGGACCGCGATCGTATTGGCGCTGCCCGGTTTGAGGAAACGGGAAATGTCAAACCCAAATGCAGTAACCCCGTTTTCATGCATGCCGGCATATTGTCCATTAACATATACCTGTGCCGCCTGCCTCACTCCTTCAAATTCGAGAAATACTTTCTGGGTGGGAAACAGTTGTGGTATCTTAAATTGTTTGCGGTACCAGGTGATGCCTGTGGATAGGTCCACTATATCTTTCTGAAAGGCATCGTCTTCATTCCAGGCACGGGGAAGCGTGACTTTTTTCCAGGAAAGGTCATTGAAACCAGATTGGATGCAGGCTGTATCATCGCCTGTTTTCATTTTCCAGTCCGGATTGAAATTATATTTTGTTCTTTGTGCCTGAATTCCGGAAATCCAGAAAAATAAAAAAAGCAATGACAGGTATTTCATAACCAGTTTATTTCATTTTATAAATTTCTGTTCCGGCCAACAGGAAACACCCCAGCCCGTAATCTTCAAAATCCGGGGTTTTGTCATAGCCCACGGGCTGTCCATCCTTGGGTTCTTTGCCGGTACCCTGTATATAACCGAGTTTGCCATCGGGATGCACGGCTTCCTTCGCCATCGCTTTCCAGGCTTTTGCGATAGCGGCTTTATATGTTTTCTTATCCAACAATCCGTTATTGATCCCCCAGGCATAACCGTAAATGAAAAGTGAGGTGCCGGACACTTCTTTACCGCCAAAATGACCGGGGTCATTCAGGCTTACATTCCAGTAGCCATCGGGACGCTGCAGGGGCAGGAGAGCCGCACACATGTCTTTATAATCCTGCAGATACTCGTTGTAATGCGGATCGGATTTAGGTAATGCTTCCAGTGTTTTTACAAGGGCAGCCACCACCCAGCCATTGCCACGGCTCCAGTAGCAGTCATCCCCGTTGGGTTCTTTGTAGGGAGGTACAAAGTCTTTATCCCGCCACCAGAGTTTTTCAGCGGCATTATATAATCCATTGCCGCCATGTTTGTATTTGGCAAAAGCATACATCTCATACATCCGGTTGAAATAACGGGTATCATTATATAGATTTCCGAGTTTGACAAATACCGGCATGGCCATCTGCAGGGCATCGATCCAGTTCCAGTCATCCACTTTGGGCGTTGCGAGCATCGTGTCAATACTGGCTTTAATATCCTTAACCCGTCCGGGATGCTGACTGCCATCCAGCAGGTACATATCAATATAAGTCTGTCCGCAACAATGGTTATCTGCATTTCTTGTTTTGATGCCTCCGCGGAGTCCCCATTTATGTTTTTCACCCCATTGAAGCATATAGTCATAATAGACTTTCTTTTTATCAATACTGTAGAGGGCCATCAGTCCTTCATAATACACGGCCCGGGTCCAGATATTACTCGGGCGTTCAATATTGGTAAAAATGGGCTTCCCGGCATCGGGCCATTTATTCATGAAATACTGGTTGGTCAGTTGCAAAGACTTCAGCACTTTTTTACGTTTAGGCAATGCCTGGCTGAAGGAGGTGATCATCAGCGATAGAAAGCCGGCAAGAAGAAGGATTCTTTTCATATACAATCGTTAGGTGATTTTTATCCAGTACTCCTGTAAAATTGACTTAAAAAAATGGAAAATCGGTACATTCAATCCGGTAAAAAATAACAGACAGTACGTGACAGTTGACCAAACCATTGCTGATACTTTAACCCATTAAATTTTACAATATGCAACGACTTGCCTTCAAAATGAAGTTATTCAAGGGACATGAAGCCGAATATAAAAAACGGCATGATGAAATCTGGCCCGAACTGGTGCAATTATTAAAAGAGGCGGGCATCAGTGATTATTCGATATTCCTGGAAGAGGAAACAGGTTTCCTGTTTGGCGTTTTGAAAGTGGAGGATCCGGCAAATATGGATTTGCTGCCCGCACAGGCTATTATGAAAAAATGGTGGGCGTATATGAAGGATATTATGGAAAGTAATGCGGATCATTCCCCGGTATCTGTTCCGCTGAAAGATGTTTTTTATCTTCCCTGATCGTTTCATTTTCTACTATAATACACAGAATAATTAATAAGAGAAATGGCATCAGTTTTTCTTTCTTGTTGAATATTTCCGGGAACGATTGCGTAAAAAGTTGAATAGTTTCAGGATAGTTCAGGATGCCACAGGAGCAACATATTATAATCTTAGCTACTGTAAACTTAATAATTGCTGCTGTATGAATCAACAACCTGTTATTGGCAGGGTGGTACGCTTATGTGTGCTCCTGCTACTTATTCCTTTTCTTTCTTTTGCCCAAAACAATATTAAAATCACCGGTACTGTTTCAGATGAAACCGGAAAGCCTGTGCCTGCCGCTACTGTGCAGGTCAAGGGTACCACCAGCGGTACAGCCACCAAATCGGATGGAACCTTTGAGATCATGGTTCCTTCTTCCAATGCAGTGCTGCATATCAGTTCTGTCGGCTTCGCTGATTTCGATTTTCCACTGGATGGAAAAACTTCGGTGACCATTTCGATTACCAGCACCGCTGCAGCCATGCAGGATGTGGTGGTGGTGGGTTATGGTACCCGCCGCAAAGTGGAAGTAACCGGTGCCACTACGTCTATTAACGGCGACAATCTTCGTTCCGTTCAGACGACCAACCTGACACAGGCCCTGCAGGGCAGGCTGGCAGGCGTGGATGTAACACCCAGTGGCTTCCGTCCCGGTGCAGGAGCATCTATTCGTATCCGGGGTAACCGGTCATTAAGTGCTGGTAACGATCCGCTGTATGTAGTGGATGGTTTCCCGGTGAGCTACACCATTGATGATATGAACCCCGCGGATATTGAATCAGTTGATATCCTGAAAGACGCATCTGCTACGGCCGTATATGGGGTACGTGGTGCAAACGGTGTGGTGCAGATCACCACCCGCAAGGGTAAGGCCGGTAAGATCTCTGTTAATTACCAGGGAAGTCAGTCTGTCGAAACCATTATCCGTCAGTTGCCGATCTTCAACGGACCGGAGATCGCAGACTCATGGCGTCAGGCTTTCTTTGCAGATAAAAGTTATACCCGTACCCGTGGCGTGGCCACGGCCAGTAATCCATTGTATTATTATCCATCTGCGCTGAACGATATCGCCCTTTTCTGGACCCGTTTCGGCAGTGTGGAACAATGGAATTCTATTAAAGATGCGTACACCTGGAATGTGTACGATCCGGCTACCAGTACCTATATTGCCCGGAAACGTGCCACTACGGCTGAAGAACGGTCCATGATGCAGAACCTGGGAATTACCACCCAACTGGACAGTATTGATATGTATGATCCAACCCGGGTAAAAAGCTTTGACTGGCAGAATGAAGTGGGGCTTCGTCATGGAACCACCACCAATCATAATATCAGTGTAACCGCCGGGAGCGAAAAGTTCAAAGCGTCCTTTAATGCCGGTTATTTTAAACAAAAAGGAATTGAATACGCACAGGATTATACCCGTTTTACGGTGGGTAATTCTGCAGAGTTCAAACCTGCTAAGTTTATCACATTCGGGGCCACGGTTAATTTTATTCACAGCATTACGAATACCAGCACCAGCTCTTATGCCAATTCCTCCGGAATGATTCCGCTGGTACAACCTTTTGATACGGCCGGTAACTGGATTATGTTCCCCAACCGGGATGCGCAGATCATCAATGCGATCAATGACCGGAATACGGTTTTTGATGAGACGAAGATCAACCGGGTTTTTGGGAACGTGTTTGCAGAAATCACTTTTTTCAAAGGCCTGAAATACCGCACCATGTTTGGCCTGGATACCCGCAGTTCCATCCGCGGTCAGTTCAATGGCGCCCAGTCTTCTATCCGGTTGGGTAGTGTGGCCAATGCCACCCAGACCACCAACACTTCTTCTTCCTGGGTATATGATAATATACTGACCTATAATACCCGGATCAAATCTGATCATTCTATCAATGTAACCCTGCTCCAGGAGTTACAAAGCCTGAACCGCGCGTCCTCACTTTCCATGAGTGCCAACAACCTGATCTTTGAAGCCCAGAAATGGTATTCACTGAACAGGAATACGGATGCCATTGTAACCGGTTCCGGTACCTTCTCCGCCACCCAGTATCTTTCTTATATGGGTCGCCTGGAGTATGGGTTTAAAAATAAATACATGCTTACGCTCAGTAACCGGTACGATAATTCTTCTGTACTGGCTGATGGTAACAAAGGAGCCTGGTTCCCTTCAGCGTCTGTGGCCTGGCAACTGGATCGGGAAGATTTCTTCCGCAGCCAGCATATCTTCAGCAGTGCCCGTCTGCGTGCCGGTTATGGCCGCGTGGGTAATGCGTCGATAGCTCCGTACCAGACCGGCGGTCCGCTCGCTTTCACCAATTACAACTGGGGAAATGGAGCCGCTGCAATCGGTACGGCACCTACTACATTCCGGACACCTGACCTGTCCTGGGAAAAAACAAGTACCACCAACGTCGGACTTGAATTTGGTTTGTTGAAAAACCGGATCACCGGTGCGATTGATGTGTACAGTTCTGATACAAGGGATGGATTACAAAGTAAATCGATCCCTGGTGCGAACGGGGTCACTTCCGTATTCGTCAACCTGGGTAAAGTCACCAATAAAGGGATTGAAATCACCCTCAGTTCCCAGAATATCGTAAAAGGTGATTTCCGCTGGAGTACTGATTTTGTGTTTACTTCCAATAAGGAGAAAATCGCGGATATTGATGGAAGCGGTAACAGCAATTTTGCCAACCTGTGGATCCTGAATCAACCGCTCTCTGTGTACTGGGGTTTTCAGAAAGAAGGAATCTTCCAGTATAGTGATACCGTGCCCGGTAAAGGAATCCTGGCTACTTATTACTGGCAAAAAGCCGGTAACCGTACCAACGTGAATTTCCAGCCCGGACGTATCCGTATCCAGGATGTGAATCGGGATACGGCCTATAGTCCCGCCGATCGCATGATACTGGGTTCACACAATGCAGACTTTACCACCAGCATTGGCAATACCATCTCCTATAAGAATTTTGAACTCAACTTCCTGACGTATTTCAGGGTGGGTGGTATGTACCGGGTGCCCCGTCCGGGACTCGTGGGACGTTACCAGTCAAATAAAGTGAACTACTGGACACCGACCAACCCAAGCAATGAATACCAGCAGCCCACACAAACCAGTGATGTGCCGCTGAACTGGGAAGCACTGACTTACCGGAAAGCCACTTATATCAAGGTGAAAAATATCACCCTGACTTACCGCGTGCCCCGTACACTGACCTCAAAGGCTCATCTGAATAATATGGCCGTTTATTTCAGTGCGGTGAATCCGATCCTGATCCACAGCAGTTCAGATTATGATCCGGAAACTGTTCCGTACCGTGAATTCCCCGGTACGACTACCAACCAGACAGGACCCACTTCATACAGCTATAAGAGCTTTGTATTTGGGGTAAGAATGGATTTATAATCATTAACCGACTTTTTAAAACATTTCTATATGAAACTTACTTTTCAACGTTTAAGCTGGATGATGGCCGGAGCCTTATTGCTCACGGTGGTTTCCTGCAAAAAATTTATCAAGGAAGAGCTCGTGACCACGCTCACCGAGGATTATTACAAAACCGATGCGGGACTGGAAGACCTGGTGAAATCAGCCTACACGCCGGTACAATGGAAATTCACGGGCGAACAGTCTTATGCGATGTACAACTTCGGGGTGGATGAGTTCCGCGAAGGCGACCAGTTCAATAATGTGCGTTATAGTGATTATGATGCAAACCTGAATGCCAATGACGCATTCGTAAATGAACTCTGGAACAATAATTATGCAGGGATCCGCCGCTGTAACCAGGGGATTGAAATGATCACTGCGTTTGATGATCCTTCTTCCCGTGTACTGGGTACCCAGGCACAAAAAGACCTGCGCATAGCAGAACTGAAAGCATTAAGGGCTTATTATTATTTCCAGATGGTACAGCAGTTTGGCGGTGTACCACTGATCACGGCAGTACCGGCTGCAGCACAGTATGAATTTCCAAGGTCCACCGTTGCCGCTGTATATGAGCAGATCATCAGTGATTTCCGTACTGCAGGTCCCAGCCTTCCCTGGCGCTATACCGGAACGGATCGTGGTCGTGCCACCCGGGCCATGGCTTATCATTTCCTGGCGAAAGCTTACCTGACCCGGGGCAGTGCCGTAACCGATGTGCGGGGACAGAAAACAACGGATATGGACAGTGTGATTGTTTTTGCAGATTCAGTAATTGCCCGCAGTGGTCATGCACTGGAAGCCGATTATGGAAGTTTATTCAATGCAGGCTATCCCGATGGTAAAATTCCCGTCCTGGGTGAGAATGGAACACCGCCGGCCAGTTCAAAAGCAAAGATTGATGCCAACAATGCCAGCAATGAAATCATTTTTGCAGCTCAGTTCAGTTCCAACCTCAACCTGGCCGGCCTGAATAATACCACACACCTGTATTATCCCGGTCAGTATGATGCAGGTATGCCGGGAATGACCCGTGATTTCTTTAACGGAAGACCCTTCAGAAGGCTGCGCCCAACTGATTATACGATGGATATTTTTGATAAGGTCAATGATTCCCGTTTCTTCAAAACATTCCAGACCGTTTATTACCGTAATGTAGCTTCCAACTCGGGCCTGCCGGTATTTACAGCCGCTAATGCCCCCACACCTGCATTGGTGGGAAAGCCCCGGGTAGGACTGGGAGATTCTGCTGCTGTATTTATTGTCAACCCATCCAATATGCCGGTTCTGACTTCCACCCTGGCTTCCATGCGCTATTATGCAGTATATGCACGGAACAAGCAGACAACGGTGGGTGGACCGGTTACCACCGATTTTTCTAATAATAAATACCTGGCTATGTGGAAGTTCTCTGATCCCATCCGCCTGACCACCACGAACAATGAGGCCCGGGGTATCCGGAATGGGACCCTGGCAAGGCTGGGGGAAACTTACCTGGTGATTGCTGAAGCTTATGGAAGGAAAGGGGATTATACCAATGCCTTGAATTATGTGAATATTTTACGCAGAAGGGCTGCCTATAAAGCAAATGAAGAGCGAAGTCCACAGATCTGGCAATATATGGGCGGTCCCAATACCCTGGCCAATACAGAAACCCCCAACCTGGCCACCCAGGCACTTTTTGATAATAATACCCCCGGTGAGCTTTATCCGGCTTCTGCGGCGACTACACAAAGCCGGTTTATTCATTTCATACTGAATGAACGTACCCGTGAACTTTGTGGTGAGTTTTACCGTTGGGAAGACCTGGTTCGTACCGAAACATTTTTTGAGCGTACCAGGCTGAATAACCCGGATATCAGTGCCAGTTTTGCCCAATTCCATAAATTAAGGCCGATTCCATACCTGCAAATGATCGCGCAGCAGATCAATGGTCAGCCAATGACCGCCTCCCAAATGGCTGCCTATCAGAACCCGGGCTATTAATTCGTTTCTCGTGGCAATCGTTAGCATAAGCAAAGAGCAGGTAAAGGAATTTACCTGCTTCTTTTATTTACAGCCAAAACAGGGGCCGTTATGGCATTCCTGCCCCTGTTTATAATCAACGTGTTTTTTTGTTTTCAGGATGCCGCAGGATGGTTTTTTTTAATATAATTAGTTATTTAGTACAGTTTTTCGACTGTACCTGGCTTCCGGAAGCAGGGCTTTAAGCCAGGTGATTGCTAATTGCTTATATGGACAACATGTTATTTCAGAACCAGACTGCATTGGTGTGCACTCAAAATATTTCTGCATTGACCGGGAAGGCTCCTGCCTTACCCGGTTTTTTTTATTCAGGTGATTTTAAATTGATACCGTATGTACAGGAGTAAACTCAGTTTTTTATTAGTGGTAATCTCCGCGCTTGCCCTGGTACAATGCCGTAAAAAAGCATTGGATGATTATTATGGAAGACCCGAGGACCTGGAGCCGGGTATTTACAAAGTGCTGGAGGATAAAGGAAATTTTAAATCGTATCTCGCGACTGTTGACAAAGCAGGGTATAAACAAACCCTCAGCGGGGCAGGTTACTGGACCGCCTTTGTGCCACATGATTCTGCCTTCCAGGTGTACTTCACCGCCAACGGGCTGGGTGGTATCAATGACCTGGATTCAGCAGCCTGCCGGAAAATCGTTACCTATTCACTGGTATATAATGCGTTCAAACAGGAACGTATATCCGATTTTCAGAGCAATGCCGGCTGGGTGGAAAACGGTGCTTTTAAACGACGCACCGCCAGTTATACCGGGGTGTACGACGGGGTGAACACGGCCGGCAGTAATATCAAGGCCATTGCTTCTAACCGGAACAATAACGGATTCCAGTATTATGTGGATGCGGATAACAATAATAAGTATATCCCGATTTTTGAAACCGGGTTCATGACCGGTAAATCACTCACCGCCACAGACTATAATTATTTCTACCCGGCTTCCACCTATACCGGTTTTAATGTAGCGGATGGAAAAGTGGTGATGAAGGATATTCCGGCGGAGAATGGTGTGATCCATGTAGTGGACCGCGTGATCACTTCACTGCCTAGCCTGGATCAGTATATCGGCAGTAACTCCAATTACAGTGAGTTTAAAAAAATACTGGATAAATTCCTGGTACAGTATGTACTCAATGCCACGGTAACCGAGAACTATAAGACGGTAACAGGCAATGCAGTAGATGTATTTACCAAAGTGTATAATGCCAGCCTGGCTTTTTCACCCAATAATGAAAACTTCCTGAAATTACAGGATAATGACGGGCAGTCAGATTCATACACCATGTTTGTGCCGGATAACGCCACGCTCACCGCTTATGTGAATTCGGTATTGCTCGAGCATTATCCCAGTCTGGATGTCATGCCGGTCAATATCATTTATGATTTTATTAATGCTCACATGTGGAGGACAGCCGTTTGGCCTTCCAAGTTTGCATCAACCTATAATTCAGTAGGAGAGGAAGCCCGCTTTAACCCGGCGACCAATGTATTGGATAAAAAAGTACTGAGCAATGGTATTTTTTATGGTACCAATAAAGTACAGGAAGCCAATGTTTTCAGCAGTGTGTATGGCAAAGCCTACCTGGATCCGAATTATTCCATTATGACCAGCCTGCTGAACCTGGACCTCAAATACCAGATTTCCAATATCAGTCAGCGGTTCACCCTCTTCCTGATCAGTAATGCCGCGTTTAATGCAGCCGGGTATTTCGCGGATCCTACTGTCAGTAACAATGTAAATGAACAGTGGCGCTATATCCCACCCGGTGGCGGTACACAGATCACCGGTTCTTCAGCCCTGGTACGCCTGCAGCGGATTCTGAATATGCATGTGATTCCGGGAAGGGATATTACCAGCCTGGTCAATCCGGGTGTGGGGATGACCTATTCCGGCGAGTTTATTAAGTTTTCTAATAATACCGTTGTTGGTGCCGGAAACGTAGATGCCACGCAGGTGGCCAATGTGACCAATACAAAGACGGCGAAGAACGGAACCGTTTATTACCTGGACAAAATACTTCAGTTCAGTGAGAAACTGCCGGGTAACCATCTCGAAACACTCGGTACACCCACCACCTCCCAGTTCTATAATTTCTTCCAGTACCTGAAAAATTCAACGATCTGGAATAACACAACCAAGGAAATTGTCGGGGTGGCTTCTGGCTCATTCTATACTTTCTTTATTCCCAATAACGCGGCTATCGTTGCAGCCGTAAATGCCGGTCAGCTCCCGGGTACAGGTACGGCGCCAAACATGGTCCCCAACTTCAATCCGAGCGCACTGGCGGATAAAGACAAAGTGATCAATTTCATTTATTACCATATTCTCAATAAACGGAATATCGGTACCGACGGACAGGAAAGCGGAAGCTTCGAAACTTTATATAAGTTTCCGAACGGCGACCCGTCCACCATTTTTGTCAATAACACGACCATTAATACCATTACACTCGGTGATATGTTGAACCGGACCGCCAATGTCACTTTGGCCAGCAGTAATAACCTGAGCAACCGGGTAACCATTCATCTGATCGATAATTATTTACGGAAAAATTAATCATCCATCCAAACTCATTCAGTATGTGGAAGAATATATTCATGAAATCTGCGGCAACAATGGTCCTGCTTATTATGGGACTGGCCGTATCGGCACAGGTGGTGATCCGTGGTAAAATCCTGGACAAAAAAGGAGGCCCGCTGCAGGGTGTATCCGTTTCGGTAATGGATGCGGATAACCGGATTATCAGTGGTACCACCAGCGATATCGAGGGCAACTTTGTGCTGAAGAATGTAAATGCAAAGTATAAGCTCTCTTTTTCGATGATCGGGTATAAGACACAAACCCTGCCGGTGGGTACAAAGACGGAGTTTGCCCTGGTTATGGAAGACAGCCAGACCGACCTGGGAGAAGTGGTGATCATGTCAAGACCTACCTCCTCCAATGGGATGATCAATATCCAGGAAAAAAACCAAACAACGGCGGTTGCAAGGATTAATGCCAAAGACCTGGAAGAAATGCAGTCCGCCAGTATTGACCAGGCCCTGCAGGGGCGACTGAGTGGGGTGGATATCACGGCCAGCAGCGGCGACCCCGGTGCAGCGATGAATATCCGTATCCGCGGGGTGTCTTCCATTAACACTACCGGTATCCCGATGATCGTACTGGATGGTATGCCACTGGAAACAGAGATCCCCAGCGATTTTAACTTCGGTACCGCGGATGAACAGGGATATGCCCAGTTATTGAATATTTCTCCCGCCGATATCAAAGAAATTACGGTGCTGAAAGATGCGGCCGCTACCGGTATATGGGGATCAAGAGGCGCCAATGGGGTGCTGGTAATTACCACCAAACGCGGAGTAATCGGTAAGCCCACGATCAACTATACATTCAAAGGGTCTGTTTCACTGGTGCCCGATGCCATTCCCCTCCTGAATGGTGATCAGTATTCCACCCTGATCCCGGAGGCCTTTATGAACCGGACCGGAACCCCGCTGAATACCACACAGGTCCGGGAGTTCAACTATGATCCCAATGATCCGTACTGGTATAATAATTACAGCAATAACACCAACTGGGTGGATGCGATTTCACGGACCGGTAACCTGCAGGATCATACCGTGAGCCTGACGGGTGGTGGTGAAAAAGCCAGGTACTTTGCTTCGGTTGGTTTATTTGATCAGACCGGTATCACCATGGGTACCTCCCTCCAGAGGATCAATACCCGTATTAACCTGGACTATAACGTATCAGAGAAAATTAAATTCTTTACCAGCGTTTCATTCACGCATACCAACCAGGACAGAAACTATGTGGGAGGAAATGCCGCGAGCGGGGAAGCATCCATACGTGGCATGGCCTATATCAAAATGCCCAATATGAGTGTGTTTGAATATGATGAACAGGGCAACCTGACCACGAATTATTTTTCACCTGCGGCCAATGTACAAGGGGCGTATACCCGTATCTATAATCCGGTTGCGATGGCGGCTAAAGCCAAATATTCCATCCTTGGAGAAAGGGTGGTGCCCCGTTTCCTGGTGGATTATTTTATTGTCCGCAACGTGCTGAAAGCCACTTTTGATATTCAGTTTGATATCAACAATACCAAGAATCAGAGCTTCCTGCCGCAGATTGCCACCGGAAGACCCAATACAGAGACCGTGGTGAACCGGGCCTATGATGGCGATATCGATGCCTTTAACGTGTCTACCCAGTCAACACTGCTTTATACGCCTCACTTTAAAAGTGAGAAGCATACCCTGGTTTCCTTCATGAAATTCCTGACCAACGATTATAAAGCGGTTTACCAGGAAATCATGACCTCCAATACTGCCTCTTCTTTGCTGGTGGATCCTTCCATTCCTTCCCGTACACAGAACTCTGAATTGCGTGCCGTATCCGGTACCAGCCAGACCCGCACCATCGGTGCGATCATGAGTGCCCAGTATGGCTATATGGATAAATACCTGTTCAATGCTACCATCCGTGGTGATGGTAACTCACGCTTTGGTCCGAATTACCGGTATGGACTTTTCCCTTCCCTGTCATTCCGCTGGAGGATTTCAGAAGAGAAATTCCTGAAGAAAGCCAAGAAAATTGATGACCTGAGTTTCCGGGCCAGTTACGGTATTGCCGGTAATGTGCCCAACAGGGATTACCTGTTTTTTAATACCTATACTACTTTCAACTACTCTTACCTGGGTCAGGCCGGCGTATATCCTTCCCGGATGGAACTGAAGAACCTGAGATGGGAAAAACTGCACGGGCTGAATATCGGGGCTAACCTGAGTATGTTTAAGGGTCGTTTCCGGATTGATGCGGAGATTTACCGCAACCGGACCAAGGACCTGTTCTTTGACGGATTACAGATCGCTTCTTACACCGGGTACAATAACATCTTCCAGAACGTGGGTACCATGGATAACCAGGGCTGGGAAGTGGCTGTATGGACACAGCCTTATAAAACAAAGAACACCACCATCGGCTTCGATTTCAATATCTCCGGTAACGAGAATATTATACGCGAAATTTCAGAATACTATCCAAGCAGCAAGGGGAATGTAACCAATAATGGGGAATACCTGCGTTTACTCCAGGTGAATAATCCCTTTGGTTCTTTCTATGGATTTAAATTTACCGGAGTCTATAAAGACAGGGATGCCACTGTTGCCCGCGGATCGGATGGTAAACCGATTGTCGGTCCCAATGGTCAGATTATTTATATGCGTTTCAGTTATCCCACCGTGGATTATACCTTCCAGCCCGGTGATGCCATGTATGAAGACATCAACCATGATGGCAATATCAACTATATGGATGTGGTGTACCTGGGTAACAGTAACCCCAAACTGTCCGGTGGTTTTGGTCCTTCATTGACTTTGAAGAATTTTAAACTCTCCACTTTCTTCAGTTTCCGCTGGGGCTATGATGTGATAAACGGAACAAAGATGAGTACAACCAACATGTCT
Organism: uncultured Chitinophaga sp.; assembly: GCA_964650455.1. Taxonomy (GTDB): domain Bacteria; phylum Bacteroidota; class Bacteroidia; order Chitinophagales; family Chitinophagaceae; genus JJ008. The sequence goes on from CAZYTV010000039.1 coordinate 20,778, forward strand.
TATTTTGACAATCAGAGTACCGCCGTGCTTCGTCGCTGGAGAAAAGAAGGAGATGTGACTGATATTCCCCGTGCCCTGATCAATGGTGGCTATAACTGGCTGGGCAGTGACCGTTATGTGGAAGATGCTTCTTATGTCCGTTTCCGGACCATCACCGCCCGTTATACTTTCGATAAAAAAGTACTGTCAAAACTGAAATTTAAAACACTGAGCGCCTATCTCACTGCAGAGAACCTGCTGACCTTTACCAACTACCTGGGGCAGGATCCGGAAGTTTCCTTCCGTGGATCGGATCCGTTCAGGGTCTCCTACGATTATTCGATGACACCGCCGGCAAAAACAATCACCCTTGGCCTCGTGGTAGGTTTTTAACGTTAAATAATTCAAGACATGAAAAAAACGATTTTATACGCACTGCTGCTCCTCCTGCTTCTGCCTTCTGTGGGCTGTAAGAAATGGCTGGACCTGAAACCCCAGGACGGAATTGTGAAGGAAGAATTCTGGAAAACCAAGGAACAGGTGAAAGCATCAGTCTTCGGTATTTATTCTTCTATGATGGAGCCGGCTACCGGGACATACGGACGAACCGATTATATCCCGTCTCTTTCAGAGTTGCTGTTTGTGTGGGGCGAATCCAGGGCAGACAATATTGCCAATGCCACATTCACCAGCAATGATGACCTTGACCTGGCAAACGTGAATATCCAGGTGGCGAATGTAAATGCCAACTGGAGGCCTTTCTACCGGACCATCAATTTCTGTAATACAGTCATTGAAAAAGCACCGGAAGTGCTGGCAACAGACAATACATTCACCCAGGCACAACTGGACAATTACCTCAGTGAGGCGAAAGCCATCCGGGCCCTGATGTATTTTTACCTGGCAAGGACCTTTGGCGATGTACCGTTGAAACTGGATGCCACCCTGAGTGATGAGAATATCCAGCCGATTGCCAAATCCACCCAGGCAGAAGTACTGGCACAGATTGTAAAGGATCTGACTGAAGCGGAAGCCAAAGCCGTTATAACGCATGGAGATGTGGCTTCTGATAAAGGAAGGGTCACCGTATATACCATTAATGCCATACTGGCGGATGTTTACCTGTGGATGGATAAATTCCCTGAAAGCATCGCCGCCTGTGATAAAATTATCAATTCACAAAAATTTGGCCTGATCCGCGGGGCTACCATCAATCCCCCGGTATATGAATACAACGACAACTGGTTCAATGCACTTTATTATACCGGAAATTCGGCAGAAGGAATCTTTGAACTGCAATTTGATCCGCAGCGCCTGAATCCCTATTTCACCATGTTTTCTTCTTCCCTGAGTAACCGTCGCTGGACCGCTGCGGCCGATATTATGGACCGGGTCTTCACTGTGGATTTCACCAATGACCAGAACTACGATATCCGGGCTGACGGAGGTTCTGTAAGAGCAGCCACCAGTACTGTTTGGAAATATGTGGGAGCTACCAGTACCACGTCCCGTACATCCGACCAGAGTTACGCACACTGGTTCTTCTACCGTTATGCGGATATCCTGATGATGAAAGCGGAAGCCCTGAACGAAACCGGGCAGGGACAGGCCGCCCTGGATATCATTTATACGATACGCAGAAGAGCCAATGCTTTACCGGATACCGATCTTACCCCGGCCCCGGGTGATAAAAACCTGATCCAGGACTTTCTCCTGCTGGAGCGCTCCCGTGAATTCTGTTTCGAAGGCAAACGCTGGTTCGATGTATTGCGGAATGCCAAAAGAAATAATTACCAGCGCCTGCCCATCCTGCTGAATATGGTGGCCATCAGTGTGCCTTCCAATATGCAGCAGTCGGCCCAGGTAAAAATGCAGGACCGCAACTGCCACTATATGCCCATTTATCTCTACGAACTCCAGACCAATAAACTCTTAGTACAAAATCCTTTTTATAAATAATAACTACCAGAAGTATGAAAAGAAACTTATTCATATTACCGGGCCTGCTGATGCTGATGGCCGCCCTGATTGCACTTGAATCGTGCAAGAAGACGGAAATTGTGGAGTCCACCACAGCGGATGTCAATATTGTCGGGTACCTGGATAAGCGGCTGGATTCTTTTTCGCTGTTCAGACAGATTCTGGACAGAACGGAAACCTCCGCTTTCCTGAATGCCTACGGTGCCTATACCTGTTTTGCACCCACCAACAGTGCGGTAACGAAGTACCTGGCCAAACTGGGTGTGACAACTGTTGCAGCAGCCGATCTGGTTACATTAAAAGATATGGTCCGTTTGCACCTGCTGGAAGACACCGTCTTTACCGGATCATTTACAGATGGCAAATTGCCGGTCATCACGATGTATGGTCAATTCCTCGTCACTTCAGTGGCCAACAAATCAGGAGTTTCCAGTTATGTGGTCAATCGCCAGGCAACGGTACTGGAATCCAATATCCGCGTGGGTAATGGAATCATTCATATTGTAGATGAAGTATTATTGCCAGCCTCTAAAACCATTGCTGAACAACTGGCTGCCAAACCGGAGTATTCCATTTTTGTACAGGCCATGCAGGAAACCGGGTTCTATACCCGCCTGAATATCGTGGATGCCAACCTGGCTACCCGCTGGAAAACAGTGATCGCTGAAAGTAACCAGGCACTGGCCGATAGTGGTATCACTACGTATGCCCAGTTGAAAGCCCGTTATTCCCAGACCGGAAACCCGGCCCTGGCGAATGACAGCCTGAATATGTATGTGGCTTATCACGTAACGGAAGGACTGAAATTCCTCGGGGATATCATTGGAATCGCCACCCACGAAACCTGGCTGCCGCAGGAAGTGATCAG
>CAZYTV010000040.1:0-23105 GCA_964650455.1 uncultured Chitinophaga sp.
TATCCTTTTTCATCAGCGCCAGTGTGGGCACATGCCCGAGCACATCATCATGCTCATGCCGGTTGGTGCCATGCACCATCACACGTACCCCATTGACAAGCAATTGAGCATTCTTTATTTCCACCTGGCGAAAACCAATCCTGGTTCCGGTCTGGGCCACTACTTTACCTGCTTCATCTTTTAACGCGATCACACACTGGTAGAGTTCGGGGGTTTCAGCGCTCCATTTACGTGGATTACTTACGGTACCCGAAAAACGGACTACCTGGATACTATCTGTACTTTTTACAAATTCCTTTTTCTGACTGAATACTTCCTTATTATCTGATCCCAGGACAGTTACTTCGACCACTCCTTTCTTCAGCATACTTCCTTTAAATGAACGTAGGCTCACCTCCGCACTGAATACGCCATCCTTGTATTGAGCATCCAGGCCGGCCTTCACAAAAAAATCCCATATCGTCAGCCTGGGCATGGCAAAGAGGAAAACATCCCGTTCAATACCACTGATTCGCCAGAAATCCTGATCTTCCAGGTAACTGCCATCATGCCAGCGGATCACCTGTACAGCGAGCAGGTTTTTACCCGGACGTACATAAGATGTAATATTGAATTCCGCGGCCGTTTTGGACACTTTGCTCATACCCACCTGCTGACCATTCACATATACAAAGGCACAGCCGGTAATCGACCCAAAGTGCAGGATAATTTCTTTACCATTCCATCCGGCAGGAACCGTAAACTCTTTACGGTAAGTACCCACCGGGTTATCTTCCCCTACATAAGGGGGATTCTTGGGAAACGGGTAAGTGATATTCGTATAGATCGGCACCCCATATCCCTGCAGTTCCCAGTTGGAAGGGACGGTGATATCTTTCCATTGGCTGGTATTCAGTTCTTTTCTATAAAAATCCGGGATACGGTTTGCCACTTTGTCCGTGTACGTAAATTTCCAGGTACCATTGAGTGACTGAAAAAAAGGAGATCTTGTAAAATCATCCTTCAGCACCGATGGCCGGTCGCTGTATAACATAAAGGAAGCGTGCGGTGCTTCTTTATTCACTTCAAATAACTGGGGATTTTCCCAATCATTCACCGGAGGCTGCGCCCCCAGGTACTGCATACTGCTGATGCAGATCAATGCGGCTGAAATTAATTTTCCAATCATAACGGATATTTATTTGAATTACTCCAGGTTTTTTAAATAAACCCTGCTGTGGAAACAACAGGGTTGTTTGCTTATACTTGCTATATGACAACTGCTTACTTAACCGGCAGACCGGACTTAAGTCAGTCAAATCCTTTAAGAACTATTTAGTCTTTTCCACTTTCCATACAATTGTACAATCACAGGTCAGATCAATCAATCACCTCAGGCATGCACAGGTACTTTTTTCGTCATCAGTTCTGTGCCATCTTCCACAGCAACAATATAGTAACTGAGTTGCAAACCGGTAGCTTTTCTATAGGCGGGTTCAAGTGTCGATACCAGTTCTTCAATGGCTCCTTCCTGTACAATATTAATGGTACAACCGCCGAAGCCTCCACCCATCATACGGGCACCCAGTACGGCGGGGATCCCTTTTACATAATCCACGAGGAAATCAAGTTCGGTACAACTTACTTCATATTGTTTACTCAGTCCCTTGTGGGTTTCAAACATCTTTTTTCCGAGTGACCGGATATCTCCTTTTTTCAGATCCCGGCAGGCTTGCAGCAGGCGATGGTTTTCATCCACCACATACCGGCAACGCTGGTAGATCAGCGGGTCCCTGGGCTTTACATATTTATCCAGCATATCCCCGGTTACATCCCGGAGGGCTATGACCGATGGCACCTGTTCCTTCACCCATTCCACCCCCTGTTCGCATTGCTGGCGCCGGGTATTGTACTCCGAGGAAGAAAGCCGGTGATTCACATTTGTATTTAATAATAACAATTGATAACCTTTCAGTTCCAGCGGCACATATTCATAGAAAAGGCTGCGGCAGTCCAGGTTGATCACCTGGTCCTTTTTCCCTAAAAGTGAAGTGAACATATCCATGACCCCGCAATTCACCCCGGCAAATTCATGTTCTGCATGCTGGGCGATATGGGCCATTTCCGCTTTGGAAAGATGCAGATCAAAAAGTTCATTCAGGGCAAAGAGGGTTGCACATTCCACAGCCGCAGATGAAGAAAGTCCGGCTCCGATCGGAATATCGCCGGCAAGCAGCAGGTTAAACCCGCTGATCCTTATACCGGATTTTTGTAATTGGTCTGCCACACCCAGTATATAATTAGGCCAGTGAACCGGCGTGGGCTCCAGTGAACTCAGTGCGGCATCATAAAAAGCATTATACTCATCTGCAAATAATAAAACTTTCTCATCGTCCCGGTGGGAAACAGCCACCCAGGCCGCTTTATCAATGGCCGCCGGCAGCACGAAACCTTCGTTATAATCCGTATGTTCTCCGATCAGGTTTACCCGTCCCGGAGAGCGGACCACCAGGGGTTCCGGCGAAGTGCCGAACAATCCGCCAAAACGATCAGCCATGCTTCTTTCATTCAGTTTCATTGCTGTTTTATTTCCGCTCCAGGAAGCGGTATCTTTCACAGGCCACCAGCAGAAATGCACCAACTCCAAAATTGGCAGTTGAGTTTTTATCCACTACCTGCCCGGGTATAGCTCTTTCGCCGATGGGTTGTACATATCCGATTTTCCCTTCGGGCTGAAGTGCCTCCGTAAGGAGATAATTCCATCCTTTCTCTGCAACGGGAAGGAATGCTGACCGGTCGAGGTATCCGTTGTTGATACCCCAAAAATATCCGTACGTAAAAAAAGCGGTGCCGCTGGTTTCAAAACCAGGAGACTGGGCGTTGTCCATAATACTACGGGTCCAGTGTCCTTCTGCCTGCTGATATTTTTTCAGCGACCGGGCCATACCGATGAACGTGCTGATATATTCATCCCGGTGCGGATCGGTGACCGGCAGGTCCTGCAACACTTTTGCCAGACCAGCGAATACCCAACCATTACCCCGGGCCCAGAAATCTTTCTTTCCGGCAGATGTGGCATGTTTCGGGTATACATATTTGGCATCGCGGTAGTACATGTGTTCTGTACTGTCAAACATGATACTGTTCGCATATGTAAACCAGGAATAGAGTTTGTCGAGATAGACCGGGTCTCCCGTCAGTTTATACATCTTCACCATCACCGGCATCACCATATATAATCCATCCGCCCACCACCAATAATCATTTTTACCGGTCTTTACCTGGTAACCCATTACTTCTTTTGCCCGGGCCACTTTCCGTTCATCCGGGCTTAAATGGTAGAGATCTATATAGGTCTGGAAACAAATCTGCCAGTCGCCAAAAAGCACATACTCCGGTTTTTCTCCGTAGCTGTATTTCCATTTAGCGCGGTCATCAGAAGTGGCTCCTTTCCATTCATTCCTGATCGCCCATGCTTCTGAATATTTCCGGTAGTTTTCATCACCAGTGAGTTTGACCACTTCCATATTACCGGTATGATAAGCTGCATTGTCCCAGAAAGAAGGTCCATGTTCCGGATTATTTGATTGCCAGAAACGGTTTACGGTGTGAATCGTAGCCAGTACACCGGCCGCATTTTCATTGGTCAAAGCAGACTTTCTGACCGGTGAACAGGAATATAAAGTCAATCCGCCCAGCAGCAGGATGATCGTATGTAGTGTAATTTTTTGCATAGTTTAAAAGCGGCATTCCAGCACTTTCACCATGGAAGGAGCTGCCTTCATCACTCCTTCTGCATCTGCCTGTATCACCGGTTGAACAAACAAGTGCAAGCGCTGTTCTTTTTTCCAGAGATCGGTATCATAGGTGGGTTCCCAGTCACCCGTGGAACCACCGGGCAAATCCGTTACTCTCCATTTAATTTTTTTCTTCAGCCGGGCTGATGCGACAGATACGGCATAGCCCCGTTCTTCATCCCGGAATACAAATGCTGCAAATGATTTCCGCCCCTTATTCCATGAAATTACCTGCGGACGAGACACCGGTATTTTTTTGGTACCCTGGCCACTGAGGGAAAAATCCTTCGTACGAAAACCGGGATCATTGTTTATCCATTTGTTTCCGGTCCGGTACACCAGTTGGTATTGGGGCACATTTCCCTTTCCATTCCAGTAGGAAGCAATAAAGATTTTTCCTTTTTCATCTGCATACATGGAAGTCTGGTTAATCAGTTCACTCCGCTGTGGAATTGTACAGATAATTTCCGCGGAAGATTGCCTTACAGGTATCGAATACTTTTCGCCGGTGGATTTCTCCCAGGTCAGCCCGCCATCTTTGGATACGGCATAACAGAGATCATGATTACTGGCCACATCCGGACTTTCCCGCCAGACCCAGGATACATGAATAGCTCCTTTAAAATCCACACAGGCCTGCCAGTATGCATTGCGGCTTCCCTCCCCGTCGATCAGGTTATCCTGTAATCTTGACCAGGTTTTTTCTGCGGGATTATATTTATTGATGATCAGGTTTCCATTTCCGGATCCTCCGTCGCGGTAAAAAAACAGGAGCCCGCCATCGGGCATCCGGTAAAATTCCGGGTAAGTCACTTTCGCTTCATGGTTGCCGGTCATCGGCATTTCATTACTCAACTCCAGGGAAAACGGCTCTAAACTTCTGCAATACCGAAGCCGGTTATTATGATGATCCCAGGTCATGTGCAGGTATCCATCTCCGTCCAGGGCTATACTGATACTCCGGTGCGCATCGGTGACTGTTCCTTTGTACCGGGTTCTTTTCAACTCCCAGTTACTGTCCCCCAGGTTTCTTTTACCCAGTATCACAAATCCATCTGCGTCGTAATAGCTGATCATCTGTATGCCCTTGAAACTGGCCAGCGAATTTTTCCGGAAAACGACTGTATTCACCGAATTGCCGGCCCAGCCTTCACCGGCATTGGTTACCCGGATAACCACGGGTATACCTGGCTGTGCGGACAAGGTGCAGGTTAAAAACAGTAGGAAGTATACTATGAAGTAATGTTTCACTGACAAGGGAGAAAAGTAAAAGAATATTCGGATCATCAGGCCCTGACACACCCGGTAAATTTACCGGATTTTAAGGAAGGCCGGTTGTTCTCACAACCGGCCTGTCTGCTATGACGACTGCTTATTCCGGATTAATAACCTGTATTTTGCTCCAGTACCGCATCCTTATTCAGGTTGATTTCAGAAAGCGGTATAGGCATTAACAGGTTCTTGCTGCTGATACCCAGTATTGGATTTATAGTTTGCGTGTTATAAGCGGTGGTGCGTGTAACCAGTTTACCCGTCCGCATCAGGGTCATTCTCCTGTTTTCTTCAGCCAGTAATTCGCGGACCCGCTCATCCAGGATAAAATCGAGGGTGATCTGCGAACCGGTCACCTGGCTGGCATTGGCTCTTGTCCTGAGTACATTGATGGTTGTAGCCGCACCGGAAGTATTCCCCTGGTTCAGTTGTGCTTCAGCTTTTAAGAGATAGGTTTCGCCCAGGCGCATCAGGATAAAATCCTTGATCATCGCAAAACCAAATTCATCATTCGGATTGAACTCATACCATTTGGTGGTATGCGGACAGATTTTAAAAACGGTGTCTGCTCCTGTATACGGTACAGGCAGGCCATAATTGGGACTGGTCGGGTTGTTATAATAAAATTTCCGGCGGAGATTATACTGGGAGTTACGCATATCCGCTGTTTCATACAGGTCGTAAATCACCCAATTGGTCAGGCGCATCCGGGCAATACCCCGTCCGCCCAGTGAATCACAGAGTTTCATGCCGGTAATCTGGTAATAAGCGGCACCCCAGTTACGGCGTTGCTGCGGGTTATTGGTGATACCACCAGGAATAGCTGTTGGATTTTCCTGTTCCATCACCCAGATCGCTTCCTTGTTACCCTGGTAGCGGCGTTGGTTACCATACCAGAACATATCATTAAACGGATCACCGGGTTGTGAAGCTTTTATTCCATAGCGGGTAGTACTAAGCGCAAATTTACCGCTGTTGATGATCAGGTCACACTGGGCTTCCGCCAGGGCGGGTTTACCGGCCCGGATATATACTTCAGCCAGCAATTGCATAGCCTGGTATTTATTGGCCCGTGCGGTAGGTTTACCATTCACATTGGTCCTGGACCCGAAAGCACCGGGCTCCGGGAGATTGGTGGCAGCGAACACCAGGTCCTCGATGATCAGGTTGTTAACGCTGTCCAGCGACGCCCGTACAAAATCCGTTTTGGGTTTTGTCAGTGGTTCCCGTTGTATGGGTACTTTTCCAAAACAGGTAGCCAGTATATTATAAGCATAGGCCCTGAAGAAGCGTGCTTCCCCGTTCAGGCTTTTCTTATTGGCATCAGACATGCCGGCCAGGTTAGGATCTTCTGCATTTTTAATAATGATATTGGCATTATTGATCATGCGGTAAGACCAGCCCCAGGTAAAAGAGGCCGCGCCATCTGTATTGATCAGCTGGTTATAATCATAGTAAGGAACTTCAATTCCCTGTTTCTGGCTGGGCGGTACAAAAGCAATATCGGTACCGGCGTGCCATACACTGGGCCATCCCTGCGGGTCACTGTAACTGAAAAAAGTACTGAGATGATTGTATAATCCCACCGCGGAGGCTTCAAAGCCCAGTGAATCGGTCAGGGTTACTGGAGAGTAACTGGAATACAGTTCCTCCTTCAGGTAGTCCTTTTTGCAGGAGCTGAAGAGCTGCGTGGCGCCAAAGGCGAGCAGCAATATATAGGTTGTTTTCTTCATTGTTCTTGTTTTAAAAATGAGCAATTAACGGAGTGTTACATTCATGCCAAATACCACTTGTCTCGTGATCGGATAGTTATTCGTCCAGTCACCTGATCCGCGGAAGGAATAGTTATGTTCCGGATCCCAACCGATCCATTTAGTGAATGTATACAGGTTGCGGCCGCTGACATAACAGGTCAGGCTGCCCAGTTTCAGTTTGTCCAGCATGGCTTTTGAGAAAGTATAGCTGAGCGAAACGTCTTTGATCCGGGTATAGCTGTTATCAGATGCATACCCATACCCTTTCGTGTTGGTATAGGAAAGGGCTGGCCGTGAATTGTTCTTATTCTCTGCAGTCCAGTAACCGGTTTCCTTGAAAATATTCATACGACCGGCTTCATCCGCATACGTTAATGCCACATTATTTTTCAGTGCACCCTGTACGGTTTGAATGAAGATGCTCATCGTAAAATTCTTGTAGCTAAAGGTATTGGTCAGACCACCAATCCACTTAGGTGCTGTTTGTCCCAGGATCACGCGGTCATCCGATGTGATCTTTTTATCACCATTGGTATCCTGGAATTTCAGGTCACCGGGCTTGGCACTGGGATCCCAGGCAGAAGCATCTTCGCCTACCTGCCATACACCGACCATTTTATAATCATAAATAATACCGATCGGGTGTCCCAGGTACCAGCGGTTACCCAGGTCATCTTTCCCATCCCCATAGAGTTCCACAATGCGGTTCTTGTTGGAAGAGAAATTCACCGTAGAGCCCCATTTAAAATCTTTCGTTACCACGTTTTCAGTATTGAGCATGACTTCAATTCCCGTATTCTTTGTTTTACCCAGGTTATCCCAGACAAATGAGTAACCGGTCACCACAGGAAGACTTCTTCTCATCAGCAGGTCTTCTGTATTTGTCTGGTAAAAGTCAATCGTACCATTAACCCTGTTTTTCAGTACCGCGAAATCAATACCGGCATTAAATGTTTTGGATGTTTCCCAATGCAGGTTGGCATTACCCAGGTTGCTGGCCAATACCCCTGTAAGACCGGCTCCGTTGAATGGGAACCTGACAGTAGCATCGGTTGTAATGGTCTGGTAGACGCTCACCGCTTCATTACCTGCTTTACCATATGAAGTCCGGAGTTTCAGGTTATCCAGGAATTTAATATTATCCATAAAGCTTTCCCTGCTCACATTCCAGGCAAGGGCAAAAGAGGGGAACAAACCATACTTATCCGTATTGGCCCCCATCACTGAAGACCCATCACGGCGGGCGGTAAGGGTGAGCAGGTACTTGCCGTTATACGTATAGTTTATCCTTGCCATTTGAGAAGCCAGGTTATACTTGTCACGGTAAGTGCTTGTCGACTGTGTGGCACCGGCGCCCAGGTTATTAAAGGATAATTCATCATTGATAAAATTGCTGGCAGACGCACTCATGGTAAAATATTTACGTTGCTGGCCACTGTACAATCCGGTGAAATCAAAATGATGCAGTCCGAAATCCTTATTATAAGTCAGGATATTCTCCACTACATAGCTGTTGGTTTCTGAGCTGGATACGTTTCCGGCACCAATGGTGTTGCCGGTATTACGGCCTTCATAATAACCATAGCGCGTGGTATAGTAGGTATATCCGGTATTGAGACGATATTTCAGTCCTTTCAGTAAACCACTGAATTTAACTTCAGCAAATACATTACCATTCAGGTTACTGCTTTTATCTTCCCGGTCAGTATATAAACCAAGCATCGGGCTTTTATACAGCAGCTCTGGATTCATCGGATAAATTTCATAAGCACCGGCTGCATTCCGGAGTGTTCCATAAGGACTCATGGCAGCCGCCAGGTAAAAATTGGACCGGCCACCGCCATAATTATTATTATTAAAGAACAGGGAAGTTCCCATGGTCAGGAAATCCGTGATGTTCACATCCAGGTTGGCACGCAGGTTAGCGCGGCTGTATTGATATCCCTGAACGGCTCCCTTTTGTTTCAGGTAATCGCCGGAGATATAATACTTAACTTCCTTGTTACCGCCGGAGATACTCAGGTTATGATCCTGCATCACTCCCTGCTGGGTCACTTCTTCCAGCCAATCGGTTGATTTGGCTGCAATGTAATTGGCTATTTCATACGCATTGGGTAATACATTGGCCTGGGTGGTGGTGGGATAAGTCTGTTTCCACCAGTCTGCATATTTCTGCACATACTCACCCGGACTCAGCGGGGTCATTGTCTTATGGATATTATCAAAACCTACGTAACCGTTGTAACGAATAACAGGTTTTCCTGTAGCGCCTCTTTTGGTAGTGATCAGGATTACCCCGTTGGCACCGTTCACCCCATAGATCGCAGTAGCGGATGCATCTTTAAGAATCTCGATTGAAGCGATATCATTGGGATTAATATCGTTGGTAACACTACCGGTTTTACTGAAAGGCACTCCGTCCACAACAAGAAAAGGACCAGTACCACCATTCAATGAGTTCTGACCACGTACCAGTACGTTGGCAGAACTACCGGGAACGGAGGAGAACTGGGTAATATTTACTCCAGCCACCGATCCTTCGATCGCATGAAGTATGTTGGTTACAGGTAATTTCTCCAGACGGGTCTTGGGAACAGTCGCCACAGAACCGGTCACATCCGACCTTTTCTTGGTACCATAACCCACAACCACCACCTCATTCAATTGCTTGTTCAGCACTTTCAGTTTTACCTGCAGGTCCAGACCGGCACCCGCTTTCAGTTCCTGGGATTCGTATCCAACACTGGAAATTTCAAAAATATCACCTTCCGTGGCTTTCAGTTTGAAAACACCAAGCGCATCGGTGATTACACCCGCTGTTTTACCTTTAATGGTCACAGTGGCACCCACCACCGGCTCACCAGTTTCGGCATCGGTTACATGACCGGTAAATGTTTTTTCCTGTGCAATAGTGAAAAAGGGAAGAGCGAGAGCGAGTAGCAGGACTGTCAGATGTTTTGTTACAGTCCGCCGGATTCCGGAGAATGTTGTCAATTCCTGGAAGCAATTCCGGAACTGCAAGCAGTTCTTTTTAGTCATATGACGGCAATTTTAGTTAGTTAATGAAGAAGGTCTTTTTGGCAGTCCTTCTTTAAGAATACCCAAATATGGCGTCGGTTTCTGCCGGAAGCAGGGGAATATTTAGTACAATAAGGGGGTAAATTCGTTTTTTTTCAAAAAAACAGGGGGTAAAACAGGATTATTTGTTCCTTCAAAGCCTAAGGCAATAGCTGATTGAAATCAGTCCTGCTATTTTCGGCTATTCATGATCGCGGGTCAGCTTGTCATTCAACTTGAAATTCCTGCCATGAATCTTCCTGTATTTTTCTATATACTCGGATGGCTTCATTCCAAAAGTGCGGGTAAATTGCTCCCTGAAGTATTTAATGTCTTTTATTCCTACATAAAATGCCGTTTCATTAATATTATAATCAGAGTTAATAAACAACTCTGCGGCCTTACGTAACCGGATATACCGGATGAATGAATTGGCACTCTGCCCGGAAATGGTCTTAATTTTTTTATATAACTTACTGTGACTCATTCCCATTTCCTGTGCAAGCACCTGTATATTGAAGTCATCTTTGTCCAGGTTTTGTTCCACGGCAACAATGCAGGCTTCCAGGAATTCCTTGTACTCGCCGGATATGTTCAGGGTGTTTTGCTGGTGGGTGATTTCATTATAGAAGTATTTCTGAAGATTTTGTTGCTTTTTTATCAGGCTTTGAACCCTGGCCACCAGCATATCTTTTTCAAAGGGCTTGGTAATATAGTCATCGGCACCAGCCTCAATCCCCTTTAACTTAGACTCCTGTGAAAAACTACCGGTAATTAAAACAAAAGGGATATGACTCAGGGCTGCCGTTTCCTTTACCTGCTTACAAAACTCAATTCCGGAAACATTTTCCATCACCACATCACTGATAATAATATCCGGCAACAGTTCTCCGGCCATTTTAAGGGCCTCCTCCCCGCTTCCGGCTTCATATACAATAAAGTCCTGCTGAAAAACCTGGGCGAGATAAGTCCGCATCTGCGGATTGTCATCTGTTATTAATATGGAGTGCTTTTCACTGACCACCGATTCCAGTCCGTCGGTCTGAAGCTTGAGTACGGGGACCGGTTCCTGCCCGGCAATGATCTCATCGAGCAATTCATGTTCCGGAAGGGCTTCCGTTTCCTGAACCATTATATTCCCAAAATGGGTATTCCCTTTTTGTAATGCCAGCAGGAACCGGGTACCTTTTCCGGCTTCACTTTCATACCAGATCCGGCCCTTGTGTTCCTCCACCAACTGCTTCACCAGGTATAAGCCAATCCCAAATCCTGCTTTAGCCTGTGCGTCTTTTTTATTGACCTGGTAGAATTTTTCAAATAAATGGCTGCCCGTTTCCGGGGGAATACCCGGACCGGAATCGGCAACTTCAGTCACCACCATATTATCTTCCTCCCACATACGGAAAAGGATACTGCCATTTGCCGGTGTATACTTGAGGGCATTGGACAGCAGGTTATAAAAAATAATCTGCAGTTTTTCCCGGTCTCCATATAATACAGGTAGTTCGTCCGGACATTGAAACTCATACCGGATTCCTTTTGATTTGGCCTGGTGGATAAAATAAGAGAAGGTTTCTTCAGCCACCTGCCTGATATCCATTTTTGCCACCTGCAACTTTCCGGTCTCACTCTCTGTTCTGCGGAACAACAATAGCTGATCCACCAGGCTCAGCAATCGCCTGGCATTCCGGTAAACCAGTTCCAGTTCCCCGTTTTCCGCTTTTTGTTTTCCGAACACCAGATCTTTCAGGGGATTGATGATCAGGGTAAGCGGTGTCCTGAATTCATGGGTGATATTGGTAAAAAAAGAATGCCGTTTCTCATTGATCTCCTTTTCTTTTTCCGCATTGAGCTCTGTCAGTTTCATCTTATACTTCAGGCGTGCCTGCTGTGAACGGTAACGGAGATAGAGCCAGATCAGTGAACCAACGGCCATCATATAAATTATATACGCCCACCAGCTGCGGTACCAGGGGGGCAGGATAACCAGTTTCATCACTGATTCCTTTTCATTCCACTGCCCGTTTACATTCGTACTCTTCAGGTGCAGCTTATACGTTCCTTCCGTCAGGTTATTATAATTGATATTATTGATATTCCCGGAGTAGTTCCAGTTTTTATCCCACCCCTCCAGGTAATACGCGTATTTTATTTTCTCCGGGGAAGTAAATTCCAGTGCCGTAAAACTGAAATTGAATACAGCCTGATCGTACGGTACAACCAATTCCATCACATCCGTATTACTGGCCGGGCGGATAAACCGGCTAACCTCAGCAACCGGCTTGCCATTGATCAGGGTATTGGTGATGTATACCGGTGGCATATACCCCCTCGGAATGATCTGCTCCGGTTTAAATAAACTAAACCCGTTAATGCCGCCAAATACCAGCTCACCGGTACTCAACGGTGTTGCGGCCCGGTAACTGAACTGGTTACTCTGCAACCCATCACTCTGGTAATAATTTTTGAATACCCGGGAGCCAAAATCAAACTGTGACAACCCGTTAAATGTACTCATCCATAAATGGCCTGCACTATCTTCCAGGATATTCAGCACCCCGTTATTACACAAACCATCCGCATCGGAGAAACGCTCGATCAGTTTTCCGTTTTCCCGGTCAAACAGCAGTAGCCCCCCGCCCTCCGTACCCAGCCAGAACCGGCCGGCTTTGTCTTCATAAATTGCACGCACCGGCCGGCCAATTGAATAAACAGTGTGTTTCTTATGAATTCTGTCAATTTTAACCAGTAAATCCGAATTCCCCACCCATAAATTACCCTTCCGGTCCTCCAGCATAGAGATCAGGTTTGTTAATCCGGGATCAAAGAGTTTAAACTTTTTTTGTTGCCGGTCATAAACAAAAAGCTTTCCATCATTAAACGCAGAGGTCCAAATGGTATGCTGCCTGTCCTCATAGAGCAGGGATATATTCCGGCTTTCATACCCGGTCTGTTCATCGATACAGGGTACAGGCACAAAACGACCAGCCGGTTTTATAAAATGACTGATCCCACCGCCATAGGTTGCCACCCATATTACCCCTTCAACGTCCTGGAGAATTTTCGTCACCGAGTTATGACTGAGCGAAGACGGATCACCGGGGATATGATTATAGTTGGTATAGCGGTTGGCAGCACGGTTCCAGATACTGAGTCCTCCTCCATCGGTTCCGATGAGCAAATCCCGGTCGCGATCCTCACAGAAAGAATAGACTGTACTGACCGGGATTGTATTCCTGCTGAATGGCTGACGGGAGATACTGGTAAACCTTCCCTTTTGCACATCTATAATATTACAACCTCCCTTTATCGTTCCGATCCAAATCCGCGATTCCTTGTCCCGCAAAATTGAAGACACCGTTTCACTCGACAGTTTATCAGATCCGTCACCGGATTCAATATAGCTGAACTGATTACTGCCCCTGTTTAAAATGGTAATCCCTCCCCGGTCAGTCCCGATCCATAAATTACGAAACTGGTCAGACCCGATACTGGTCACATTCCGATCACTCAGTTGTCCGGGTCTTTCTGTGAAATGCTGAACGTATTTGTTTACGGCAGCAGAAAACTGATATAATCCCGTTTCTGAACCAGCCCAAACGATCCCGGTGGTATCACTGAATAAACAGTTGGCAAAACGGACTTCAGTACTCACCAGCCGCAGCGCCTGCTTTGTTGTATCCAGCACCGCCAATCCCTGCCCGCTAACAAATACCCAAACTGATTTTTCATCCACCACCATGCCTGATACATTATAATCCGAAGTCACCGCCGATCCGTTTAAAAGAGGGATGGTCCTGCAAATCTGTTCGCCACGCTTCCTGCTCAGCATGCCCCATCCGGATGTACCGATATAAATATTTCCTGACTGATCACCCCTGATGCTGCTCAGGCTGATATTTACTTTTTCTGCCTGCCGGCTTTGATACGGGTAAAAATAAACCGGGGTGAAACGCTGCAACGAATGATTAAAAATAGCAAGCCCCCTGCCTGTTCCAACCCATAACTGCTGTTCGGCATCTTCAAATAGTGTGTATATATAGTTATGCGGTAATGAGGTACTGTCGCCGATCTGATTCCGGAAAACCCTGAACTCCCTGCCATCATAACGGTTCAAACCATCATAAGTGGCAAACCAGATAAACCCGCGTTTATCCTGGTATATACAACGGACAGAATTATTGGAAAGACCGTTGGCTATACTCAACCGGGACACGGTTACAGGATCCTGTGCCAGGGACGCCCCGATCATGCCAGCCAGGAATAGCGTGAGGCAAACAGTTCTCCATATATATTGATAACAACCGAATCTCATGTATTGTAAACTTAAAAGAGAGAATGAGTGGTCAGTGGTGAGTAGTCAGTAGCTGTACTCACCATTCAACATTCACCGCTCACCATTCACCCCTCACTTCCTTACCAGGGAATCATACAAAATTTCAACCGGATGCTGACTTAACCTTCCTGTACCGTCTTTTACCTGGTGACGACAGGACGTACCTGCCACTGCAATCAGGGTTTCCGCAGCAGCGGACCGGACAGCAGGGAACAAAACCAGTTCACCAACTTGTTGCGAAACGGCATAGTGTTCTTTTTCATAGCCAAATGCACCGGCCATACCACAACACCCGGAGGGAATCAATGTGGTACTGTAATTTAAAGGTATTTCAAGACAAGTCTGTGTGTATTCCTGGGAGGAGAGTGATTTCTGGTAACAATGCCCGTGTATCAGTATTTTCTTTTCCGCAGTGGTAAAAACGGTACGGTCAATTCGACCAGCAGTATACTCCATTACAAGAAACTCCTCCATCGTAAAAGTGGCTTTGGCTAATGCAAGTGCTGCCTGCTGATTTTCCGGACTGGCCAGGTCAATATACTCATCCCTGAAACTGAGAATCGCGGATGGCTCCACACCAATCAACGGTGTTTGTGCGCTGATCAACCCGGATAAAAGGGAAATATTCCGGTTGGCGATTTCCTTTGCCGCCTTCACCAATCCTTTTGATAAATAGGTCCGGCCGCTATCCCCATGTTCCGGTATCAGCACTTCATACCCTAATGCCTCTAATAATAAAACAGCTTTCTTCCCTATCTCCGCATCATTGTAATTCGTAAACTCATCACAAAACAAATACACCCTTTTCCCACCCTTTAGTAAACTTTCTGTTTCCGGAGTCTCACTTTTTTGATTTTTGATTTTTGACTTTTGCCTTCCTTTGTACCATTTCAACAATGTCTCTCTCGCCACTCCGGGCATCGTCCTCTCCGGATGAAACCCAACCATCCGGTTCGCTGTTCTTCTGAAAAACGGCACACTGTAAAACCAATTAAAAGCCGCTGGAAAAATGGAGACCAGTTTCATCTGCTTACTGTAATTCGCAATTAACTTCGCCCTGAACGGGATGCCGTTTTTGTCATAGTAGTGCTGTAAAAACTCCGCCTTCATCTTCGCCACATCCACTCCGGATGGACATTCAGTTTTACAACCCTTGCAACTGAGACATAGATCCATAATCTCTTTGATCTCTTCATGCTGGAAAGGCTGTCCGTCCAGTTCATTACTTAAAAACTGACGCAACACATTGGCCCTGGCCCGGGTCGTGTCTTTCTCCAGCCGGGTGGCCATATAACTGGGACACATCACGCCACCGGAGACGGGCATTTTACGGCAATCACCCGAGCCGGAACATTTTTCCGCCAGGCGGAGTATGCCATCATTTCGTGAAAAATCAAAATATGTAGTGACAGCAGGCGCGGATGGTTTTTGCAATACCCGCAAATGAGTATCCATAGCCGCGGTGCCGGTGATCTTTCCGGCATTAAAAACATGCAAGGGGTCAAATATCTCTTTTACTTTCTTAAATAAAGTATAGGTCTCTTCTCCCACCACCGAAGGAATATATTCACCCCGAAGGCGACCATCCCCATGTTCACCCGACAAGGATCCTTTGTATTTTTTTACCAGTTCCACCGTATCCGCCAGTATCCCGCGGAATGTTATCAGCCCTTCCGGAGATTTCAGGTTGACAATGGGTTCCACATGTATTTCCCCTGCACCTGCATGGGCATAATAAGATGCCTGCACCTGATGCCTGGCGAGAACCTGTTGCAGATCCGAAATATAAGCGGGCAGATCGTCGGTACTCACGGCACAATCTTCAATGAGATTGACGGGTTGTGCATCACCCCGGAGATTGCGCAATAATCCAAGTCCCGCTTTACGTACCTCCCAGGCAAACCGGGTCTTTTCATTATATAAAACCGGCCAGGCAAAACCCATTCCCTGCTGTTGCAAATTGCGGATCAGCCCGGCTGCTTTCTGCTGTGCTGCTTCATCCGTATGTTCCATAAACTCCACCATCAGGATAGCTTGCGGATCTCCTTCAATAAAAAAACGGTGTTTATGGTATTCCGGATGTCCGATCGTAAAATCCATGATGAATTTGTCCACCAGTTCAGAAGCCACCGGATGATGGGTAAGTGCCACCCGGTTGGCTTTCATAGTCTCAACAATGGAATGGCAATGGATACAAACCACTGCGGTATGACAGGGTGGTAAATCAATCAGGTTAAGCCGGGCTTCTGTTATAAACGCCAGCGTTCCTTCAGAACCGGCGAGGAGCTTGCACAGGTTAAAAGGTTCTCCGCCGGGAGTAAATGGTTCCATCGCCAGTAAACTGTCCAGTGCATAACCGGTATTACGCCGGTGAACATTGGCTGCCGGAAAATTATCCCGGATCAGTTGCTGGTGATGCGGATCTCCCAGCAAACGATCCAGTTCATTACAGATCGTCTGCTTCAATCCGCCCGCGTTTTCCGGCAATGATGCTGTTCCGAAAACTGCTTCAGAACCATCGCTCAGAATTGTTTTTACTTCCAGGATATGCTCCCGGGCGCTGCCCCATACAATGCTGTGCAGGCCACAGGAATTATTCCCCAGCATTCCCCCGATCATCGCGCGGCTGGCCGTGGAGGTTTCGGGGCCATACATTAATCCGAAAGGTTTCAGATAGTGATTGAGGTCATCGCGGATCACCCCTGGCTGTACCCTGACCCATTTCTCTTCCTTATTAAATTCCAGGATGCGGGTGAAATACCGGGAAATATCCACTACAATCCCATGTCCCACCACCTGTCCGGCCAATGAAGTACCGGCAGCTCTTGGGATCAGGGTGATCCGGTGTTCGGTAGCATAACGGACCAGTTTTTTTATATCCTCCACCGAGACAGGTATAGCTACCGCCCTGGGTCGCTCCTGGTATACGGAAGCATCGGTGGAATACGCCATCAGTTGTGCCTGGTGAATGGCACTGTTATTATAAAATAATAAGCCCTCTAATGATTGTTCCAGCCTGGCTAATTGTTCATGCATATAGTTCGCTCTTATTCCTGACCAAATTTACTCCCTTTGATGCAGGAATCCGCTAAATAAACAAATGGGGAAACCGGCCCTTTTACAGGGCGGCCTTTAATGCTTTTCTCCGTTCTTTTTTATACTGTTTATACTCATCACTTTTGAAATAAGCCAGGGTGGCAGCCATGGCCTGACGCTTATTCATCATATCCACCGTATCCATTTTGGCAATATGGCCGGCCAGCTCATGGTCTTTTTCAATCAACCGGTGCAATCCGTGTTTGGCTTTGCCGGGACCAAACAGGTATAGAAAATTCTCGCCCTTCAGGTGCGTGAGGATTTCTTTGAAAAAATGCTGCCGCTGATTATGCTGACGGGTTTGCATTTTTTCCTGGTTATCGAGAAAAGCATGTCCGAAACGGGCATATACTTTTCCCTCTCCGGCCATTCGTACCCTGGACTCCACATCGGAGATCAATCCTTCCACTTTATCCACATCCTCCCCGTTTAAATGTACGATGTAGGCAGTTTCCTGGTCAACCCAGATACCGGCTTTACGTTCCGGTGGTTTTATTTTTTTCATTTTTTTGTTTTTAATGGTAATGTCCTTTTCAAAATTCAAATGTGGTACAGGCCGGTTCAAAGAATAGTGATCATCAGGTACTATGAGTTTACTCAACTCCTACTTCAATAACCGGTATACATCTTTATAATAAATAACTTTTCCGCCCGGGCCGGGCCAGGCAGGCATATAGACTGCAAACACAGGCACCGGCGATTTCAGGGTCTCGAATACCGGTTTCTGTTGTTTATAACAGGATTGCAGGAAGGCCGTATCCAGGGTATGCTCCAGCAGGTGGTAACCAAGATCAAACGGATCCTCCAGCCGGATACAACCATGGCTCAGATAACGGGAAGCGGATTTAAAAGCATTCTTGTTATTCGTATCATGCAGGTACACACCATAGGGTGTATTGATATTAAACTTGATCACCCCCAGCGCATTATCACAACCGGTTGACTGACGAATGGTATAGGGAAAATAACCGGTATGAAAAGAGGACCAGTTCAACTGATGGTGATTCACCACTTTTCCATTACCATCAATCACCTGCATATTCTTAGCATCCAGCCAGGATGGATTCCCTTTGATAATGGGCAGGTATTCATTAAAGGTGATACTCCGGGGCACATACCAGTAAGGATATAGAATAGCCTGATCACACCAGGCCGCAAAACGCGGCGATGGGGTGGCCGGTTTTCCCAGTACAGTCTTCATCTGCAGCACCGGTTTATTTTGCTCATAATAATAAAGCCGGGCGGCAGACAGGTTGATGACAATCATTTTATCAAAATGAAAATGAGTAAACCACCTGTAATAATTCATCGTAAGACGCAGTAAACGAACAGAGTCCTTCCTGTTTTTTAATTGCAGACGCTGGTATTCTTTTTTCAAAGCCGTGTAAATGGAATCAACCGGTTCCAGTAAACTGGCCGTCACCACCAGATCGGCCCCGGTTTTTGCCTGTAACAGGCATTGAATCAATTTCTCCCCGTCCGATTGCCTGTATTTTTCGGTCACCACATCATACCCCACCCAGGGCAGTTCCTTATAACCCTGAAAAATATCGTGAAACAGCGCCAGCGCCGCATCAGTAAAATAACGGTCCAGTTGCCATTGTTCAGCCGTATCTGCGGGCCATTCAGCAGCCTTGCTGTTTAATAAGTCCAAATGGTATCTTTCGGAAATCAATCCCTGCTGCCGGGATGAATCGATCAGTGCCGGCAATTTCATCCTCAATGCCGTTGCTTCTGTTCCGGGAGTAAACCAGAATAACTGTTCCTGGTTCAGCCGGTAAAATTCATTCACCAATTGGGGGTAAAACAGCCGCTCCTCTTCCTGTGCAAATCCTTTTAGACCTGTTCTTGTCATGAGCAAGAGGAATAATGGGATGAAAAGGAACTTTTTCATATTAACGGGTTTCATAAAAAGAACTCCAATCAACTAAAAAACCGGGGCCATCCTGACCCCGGTTTGCGTATACAATTCAATTCGCAGGATTAAAATGCCGCTTCGCGGATAAAAAACCGGTAAAGACACATCAGTATATACGAAACTCCCCTTTTCTTCATTAACATGAACCCGGTGAGCAGCAGGGAAAACGCTGCTACCCAGGCAACAATGCTCAGGTGAAGGGCCATTTCCGGCGGAGGAATTGCATTCATCAGAATGATCCTTTTTCTTAAAGGTAGCCCTGGCCGGTACCCGGTATAAATGAGTTGCATCAAACCTGCACTTGATTCAACTCATACGTAAATTTGCATGAACAGGCAGTCGTTTGTTCCTTCTTTAATGAGCCGGATAAAAAAACTGATTCACATGGGGTACACCACCCGGAACCGGGTAGAGCTGGTACGGGGAGGCAGGGCTTTTT
The DNA here is from genome assembly GCA_964650455.1 of uncultured Chitinophaga sp. Lineage (GTDB taxonomy): Bacteria > Bacteroidota > Bacteroidia > Chitinophagales > Chitinophagaceae > JJ008. The sequence continues at coordinate 19,649 of CAZYTV010000040.1, forward strand.
TCACCCGGCTGCAGCAATTAATAGATCAGTCCAGGCATTCGGTTCACCTTCAGTTTTACATTTTTATTGATGATGAAACGGGCAATAGCATCATCCGTTCCCTGCAGGCAGCAGCAGCCCGTGGTGTGGTGGTTTATCTTCAACTGGATGCCTATGCTTCCCGGGAACTAACACAGAAATCGGTGGATGCCCTTCGTGCAGCCGGTGTACGCGTCAAATGGTTTGAACCCCTGTTCAAAAGCCGTCATTTTTACTTTGGCAGAAGACTGCATCACAAAACGGTGGTGGTGGATGGTTACTATTCAATGGTGGGTGGCATCAACATCTGTGACCGGTACAATGATCTTCCGGGAGATCCCGCCTGGCTGGACATGGCCGTATTCTGTGAGGGCGAAGCCTCTTATATCGTGTATCATATCTGCCGTCGTATGTGGTCCGAAAAAATACAGCAGCCTGCCCTGCCCTGGAAGGAAATAGATACCGCCTGCGCTGCGATCCCGGAAGCGGATAGAAATGAAGTACGGGTAAGACAAAACGATTGGGTAAAACGGAAAGTACAGATCTGGAGTTCCTACCTCGAAGCATTCAACCGCTCTGAAAAAGAGTTGCTGATCATGTGCAGTTATTTTCTTCCGGGTATCCTGTACCGCCGCAAACTGGTCCAGGCGGTCAGGAAAGGCGTTCAGGTAAAAGTGATACTGGCCGGCATCTCCGATATAAAAATGGCCAAACATGCAGAACGTTTTCTCTATGACTGGATGCTAAAAAATAAAATAGCCATCTATGAATACCAGGAAACAGTATTACATGCTAAAATAGCCACCTGTGACGGTAGCTGGACCACGGTGGGTTCTTATAATGTAAATAATATAAGCGCCTATGCCAGTCTTGAACTGAATATGGATATCCGTAATACCGGGTTCGCTGCCACTGCAAATGGTATGATGGAAGACATTATAAAACTACATTGTAAAGAAATCACCCGGGAAAACTACCTGACTAAAGTGAACTGGTTTAGCCGGATCAGGCAACGCCTCAGTTACGGCTTCTTCAATACCGTGCTGAAACTCTTTACCTTTTATTTCCGGCAGGAATAAATTATTCCCCTTTAATCTTTCTCAACAGGGAAATGAAGGCATCCCGGTCCCAGCCGGCAAAACGACCCCGCTGGACCAGCATTTTATTTTCTTCCGGATGCTGCAGGTAATAATAAAATACAAAGGGTGCCCCTTTTGTCCGCCAGCCAATCTGTTCGCCGAACCGGATGTCGTTAAAAATCAGGGTATCACTACGGCTTTCCACCGTGTAATATCCTTGTGAAAACCGGATCAGGTACTGCAGGTCTTTATGATCCGCCACCGGTCGAAGCAATGATTGCTGCCGGGGGACATAATGAAAGTCAATCGTATCTTTTTTATCAAAGACCGACCGGTATCCGATATAAAATCCGGAATCAGCGGCCGCCACCACATACCAAAGCCAGTTATTCAAAGGGGTGGGTGTGGTAAAGTAATTCGTGTACGGGATTTCCTGCCTGGCAAAAATTTTCCTGGCATCGCTGTCTATTTTTACTTTGTTGAGCCCGCAATACAACAGGTACACCCCGCAGGCCATCAGGGCGGAACGGGCCCAGAATAGCCTTAACCGGTATTTACGCCCGGCAAGGAGTAAGACCAGCAAACTGATACCTGGCCAGATAGAAAAGAAAGGATCCGCTACATAAATCCAGTTATAAGAGACACGGTGATGGCTGAACGGTTCAAACCAGCCCACCCCGTAAACATTCATTCCATCTATGATTAAATGGACCATTACCTGGGTCCCGAAAAACAAAAGCCATTTCTTTAAAGGAATATTATGCGGACGGTGCCATCGATCGGCTGCCAGGGCCAGTAAGGGAGTGATCAATGCAGCAAACAGGAAGGAGTGGGTAAATCCGCGATGCGCCAGTAAATTTTCTGATGTATTGGTCCAGGCGGCAGCTAAAAAATCAATATCCGGTACACTTTGTGCCAATGCCCCCCATAAAAGAGCCTTCTTCCCCAGTTTTTTCCCCGCGAAAACTTCGCCCAGGCAGGCACCTATTGCGATATGCGTGAGGGAATCCATATGTATCTAATGTATTCTATTAAAACTCAAGACAGGATTGGATAATTTTCTTCCATTCAGGGCTGTTTAAAGTTTCCTCCGTAAGCTGTTCTGTAGCATCGGATGATTTTGGAAATTTTACTTCGACTTTATACAGCATACACTCACAATAGTTTTTTGCTTTTTCTTCGCCCAGCCCGGCTTTGGCAGAATTGATACACTCTTTCAGAAAATCATTGCGGTCCATACCCGTCCAGTAACCGGTTAAACAGGCCTTGATTTCCTTCTGCCATTCCTCGGACTGTAACTGATCCTCGGTAATCGTGGCAGCCTCTTCCACGGTTGGATGCTTCTCCTCCATTTTAAAAAGCATGCAATAACAGTAGAAACGGGCAGTATCTTCACTCATCGCCTTCTGTGCGGTTTTGATACACTCGGAAATAAAACCATATCGTTCTGCAGATGGCCAGCCTTTCTTTTCACCGGTTTGGGCGGAAACTGAAACATGGAGAACCATCAAGGTGACCATGCTGAGGAGGAGTGCTTTTTTCATACTGTAAGTTATTACTCCACGTACAGTATAACAAATAAAATCACCAGCGACGCAACTGTTTCTTATAAAATACCCACTCCGGGGTATATATGGTATCCGTAACAGGAAGTGTGTACCAGGGACTCAATGCATCATTCGCAGGATTTACCAATACATGCATATCCTGTGCCGGCTGGTAGCCCTGTACCAATAGAAATAACTTCTCCCCTTCTTTGTTCAAAGCCATATCGGCCACGATCACTGCATGGCCTGGAAAACCACCCCGGATCAAAACATCCCCCGGTTCTATTGCGGAGAACTCCTGCACCGGTTTTAGTTGTTTCTCCAGGGATGCTGACCCGCACCAGCCAAAAACCGTTGCCATGTATCGTTCAAAGGCATCCCTGTCTTCACTGTTCTTCCAGGTATAGTCAAGGCCTTCATAATCGGTAAACTGAATTTCGGTAAATCGTTTTTGCGCAAACAGGTATTCTGCCCGTAAACGCATCACCACATCCGCACATTGCTGAAGATCGGTGGTACTGCGGGGCTGATCAAGCACTGCATACTGGGCTGATTGATTCTTTTTCAGATGGCCATTGTATAAATAAACCGTTTTATCCGGCTTCAAGGCCATACCGCGCAGCCAGTGGGCAAATGAACTGTTTGGGTAACTTATCCTCCTATAACCCTCCGGCAAGCTGATTGTACCAATAGATGCCGGTAAAACTTCATTTCCCTTCTGGCTGTCCGGCAGTACAATACCCCGGTTATGCTGACGACATGAAATGAGCAATACCGCCAGCAACAGGGAGAAGAGGTAATTCATAAAATAAA
>CAZYTV010000041.1:0-22983 GCA_964650455.1 uncultured Chitinophaga sp.
TGCGTCCCTTTTTCCTGGGTTGGGCAGTTAATGATCTGATCAAGGGGAGCTACCAGGGACTCTTGCTATTATCCGGGGTACACGTTGGTTGGCTGATCATTGGAACAATCCGTCACCGCCTCGATACCCGAACCTATACCGCCATATATACCTCCCTGGTTACTAAATTCCTGGCCCGGCGCTACGGTAAGGACGATGTTTCACGGCTCAGCGCCCATTCCAATCTGGCCCGCGAGTTTGTAGATTTTCTTGAATTTGATCTGGTATATGTGATCGAAGCCGTGTACAGCCTCTTTGGTTCATTGGTATTATTATTCTTTTATGATACATCCGTGGTGCTGGTATGCCTGGGCATCTTATTACCGGTTATCGGGTTCAGTTATTTCTATGGTAAGAAAATGAAAAAGCTGAACAAGCAAAAGAATGATGAATTAGAGAACCAGGTCAATATCATTGCCACCGGAAACAATCACCTGATCCGTCAGCACTATGAGAACCTCCGTAAATGGCAGATCCGTATCAGTGACCAGGAAGCCTGGAATTTTGGCATCATGGAAATCCTGGTCATGATCGTAATCGGTATTTCATTACTCGTCACGAATAAGGCCGCGGGTTCCGGTATAGAAGCGGGCAGCTTAATCGGTATTTACAGCTATATTCAGAAATTTGTGTCCGGCCTCGATACTATTCCTTATACCGTACAACGGCTTTCTTCCCTGAATGATATTACCCGCAGAATTGAAATCCAGGAGGAAGACCTGGGAAGATCACCGATACATACAAATACAGGGTTTAAAGAAGTGGCATAAGCCCTTTCTTTAAACCCCGCTTTATTTATTTAATTTTCTCAATCAGTTTCAAGCCACCCGCATCTAATGCTTTGCCGGCAGCATCATTTACTTTGCCCTCAAATTTACCTTCGATTTTCTGACGACCCGTTTCAGCGCCATCTGACAGTTTGGTAAGTTGCATATTGCCTTCAATGGTGAAACTGGACATGGCGTTCGGGTCAGTGTTTTTAATGGCTTTTAATAAGCCACCGACTTTGCTGCCACTTTTTATTTTAGTCAGTTCACTGGAGAGCAGGTAATCACAATGAAGTGTTTTGGCTTCTTCAGCAGAACCTACCGCTACGGCTTCTATATTTCCGGTTGTTAATGTACTTACTAGGTTGGTCTGCAAATCAACAGGCTGTACCTGTTCGTCGCCTTTTGGAGGAAGTATTCCGATACGGATCATATCCGGCGCTTTTTGTTCAGTTACCGGCTTTTCCTTTATCTGCTTTTTAGCCTTATTCATTACATCATCCATCATCCCGCTCATATCAAATTTATCCTGCAGGTCATCTTCATTTTTTGTTTCGGTATAACCCGGCGGTATTTCAAACAGCATTGAATCCAGTTTCTCCATGGAGAAATCAAGGGTTTCTATATCTGTTTTGAACTCACTGGTTTGAGCAGCCTGTCCACCCATGATCATGGTGGTTGTTTCGATCAGGGGAAAGCCCAGTTTTCCCCGGCCACTGCGGCGGGTAACAAAGCGGTCCTGGCAATCCATTTTTGGTTTATCCTGTGGTTGCCGCTGCATTTGCTGTGGACGGTATCTGACCGGGCAATTGAATTTAGGCAGATCAATATACCAGCCGTCTGTTTTTATCATCATACTGTCTTTCATCATACAGGCATCCGGAGAGGGTTTCATTTTTTGCGTGGTCCATACGTGGCGGGCGGTCAGACCATACATTTTTTTGCGTTCACCGGTATCCCTGATACTGTAATACATGGTGATGACACCGCCTTTTTTTGGATCCACTTTCACTGTTTTTTCTTTTACAGGAACGGCTTGTTTTTTTGCACCCGGTTCTTCTTCTTCGATTATTTCTTCGGGTACTTTATAAAAAGAATCGATATAATACAGTTTCTTTTTGTCATTAATTTTTATGGTACGCTGCAGGTCGCATTGCTCGATGGTTACCGGCTGGGTCATCCCCATCATCGCCCCGCTTTCGGTACGCTTGCGCATCCCTTTCACATAAACGGTGGACTCCATTTTCATCCCCATCATGGATGTGGTCTGGCGTATTTTGTATTCCTGTGCTTCAGTTTGCTGAATCGTACAAAATGAGATAAGTACAGCCAGGAGGCTGAAGAAGTATTTTTTCATAATCTGCAGGTTTGAACTAAAGGTATTAAATCTGTTCAAACAGCAGGCTGACTTTAATAAACGTAATAATGTAGGGGTATTACCTGCCCATAAACACCATCAGGATCTGCACATCACTTGGGTTAATTCCTGAAATCCGGCTGGCCTGTCCAAGCGTCCTTGGTTTTATGCGGGTGAGTTTTTCCCGGGCCTCATTTCCTAAGGAACCAATTTTTTTATAATCAAAGCTTTCGGGTATTTCGAGTTCTTCAAGTTGCGACATCCGGCTGACGAGTTCTTTTTCTTTGGTTATATATACGTCATATTTTACCTGGATGGATGCCTGTTCAATGGATCCGGTACTAAAGCCGGAAAGTGCCGCTTTTAATTTGGGGAGAACGGCTGACATATCATTAATTTCAACAGAGGGCCGAAGTAATATCTTTTCTGCTTTTTGTTTTTCGGTGATTGGCGAAGAGCCAATTTCTTCAAACCAACCGTTAATCTCTGTTGGCTCGACTGACATCTCTTTCAGAATCTTTTTTATCTGTTCGACAGCGTTTTTTTTATCGGTTACCCGATCCATTCTGTCCTGGCTGGCTAATCCGAGATGATAGCTTAATGCTGTTAAACGTAGATCTGCATTATCCTGGCGAAGTAAGGTCCTGAATTCAGCCCGGGAGGTAAACATGCGGTATGGTTCCTGGGTGCCTTTACTGATCAGGTCATCGATCAGAACGCCGATATAGGCATCACTTCTTTTTAATACAAATGCTTCTTTTTCCACAGCCTTCTGATGAGCGTTAATCCCCGCCATTAATCCCTGGCAGGCCGCTTCTTCATACCCGGTGGTACCATTTATTTGTCCGGCAAAAAACAGGTTGCTGATCAGTTTGGTTTCCAGTGAATATTTTAATTGGGTAGGCGGAAAGAAGTCATATTCTATCGCATATCCAGGCCTGAACATCCGGGCGTTTTCAAACCCAGGTATCATACGAAGAGCTTCGTATTGTGTTTCTTCAGGTAGTGAGGTAGAGAATCCGTTCAGGTAAATTTCTACCGTATTCCATCCCTCGGGTTCTACAAATAGCTGGTGCCTGTCTCTTTCTGCAAAGCGGTTAATCTTATCTTCTATACTGGGACAATAGCGGGGACCAACACCATCAATCCGGCCGGCAAACATCGGGCTCCTGGAGAATCCGGTTCTTAATATATCGTGTACTTTCTGGTTGGTATAGGTGATCCAGCAGCTTCTTTGTTTCGTTGGCTTTTCAGTATCGAGGTAGGAGAAGCCTACATGTTCACTATCGCCGGGTTGTTCTTCCATTTTGGAATAATCCAGGCTTCTTCCATCTACCCGGGGAGGGGTACCCGTTTTAAGACGATCGCTTTCAAAGCCCAGGCTCACGAGTTGTTCCGTTATACCAGTGGCTGCTTTCTCTGCTATTCTGCCGCCTCCAAAATTTTTCTCGCCAATATGAACGATACCATTCAGGAAGGTACCATTGGTCAGTACTACTGATTTTGCCTGTATCTGATGTCCCATACCAGTGATGATACCATAGCAGCGCCCTTCCTTTACCAGTAGCCCGTTGACCATATCCTGGTAGAAATCCAGGTTTGGTGTATTCTCCAGCATTTCCCTCCACTTCAGGTGAAAGAGCATACGGTCGTTCTGTGCCCGGGGACTCCACATGGCCGGTCCTTTACTCCGGTTCAGCATCCGGAACTGAATGGTTGAGAGATCCGTAACGATTCCTGAATAGCCACCCATGGCATCTATTTCCCTCACTATCTGTCCTTTAGCGATCCCCCCCATGGCTGGATTACAGCTCATTTGGGCAATGGTCTGCATATTCATGGTGACCAACAGGGTTTTGGAACCCAGGTTGGCTGACGCGGCAGCCGCCTCACAACCGGCATGGCCGGCACCTACTACTATGACATCGTAAATTGGAAACATGGGGGACAAAGGTATCTGGTTATTAGGGCTATTTACCCAGGTTTTTAATGAAATCAATTTCTTTCTTTATTTCTTCTGTGCTCTTTCCGCTGTTCAATAGCTCGAATTCAAAGGGGGAATATTCATCTAACAGCGACAAGTATTCTTTGTTTTTCTTCAGGAATGCTTCCTGGGCGGTTGTTTCAATTTTTTCAGCCCTTTCTATTTGTTCTAATTTGTCAAGAAGCCCTTTTATACGGCCATACCGGGTCTTTTCCCAAAGTACCTTGAAAAAACTGCGGGCAGAAAAGGCATTAAAGCCATTTCCCCACTCTTTGTTTTCGACGAGGTGCTCCACACGCAGATTCAGAAAACACCAACAGGCTTTTAATTCGCTCTCCTGGGTAAAATCAAAGAAGGCGACAGGAATAATATGGTCAAACTGCCACTTTTCACCGAAATCATCCCAGCCAACCCCTTCCCTGAACTGTGACTCAAACCATTGCCTCATGGTAAGAATATCTAATCCAAAGTAGGGTGCGTAAGATACACAGGGATGTTTTTCAAGGACATAACGGCGCAACGCTATTTGCCACTTTCTTTTTTCCCGGATCCTGAGCGTTTCAGGTGTCTCTTCCTGCTTTGTGTATCGTTTTCTGGCCATGGAAGTAATGTTTCCACAAAGATAGGCGTTCCACGGGACACTGTTTCAGGTTGAAACGGTGTCCCGTGGAACAGTCCTAAGTCGTTGATTTGTAAAACAGGTTTTGGAGACAGTATTATTAATTATTGAGGTCATGTTAGAATGACAGAGAATCAATGCAGGATTATTGATTATTGGGATCTTTTAAAGAAGTTAGGGTGCGAAGCAAAATTTGATTTTTAAAAATCGATACGATTGAAAGAGTCCCAATGAGAGTTATTTATTTTCTGTTTGTAATGGCCGGCGCTCCCATTATTTAGTGCTTATGCTGCTATAGGATTAATAATCAATAATTTTCCAATCGGGTATTTCAGCTTTTATATGCTCAATAATCACTAATTCCAGCGGAAGGGCAGGCCTAATTAGAGAAATACCTGGACAACCAGTAATCCTCTCTCTTCCTCATAACCTCCACCTCCCCCCTCTTTTTATCGCCATAACCACATAAATGAAGAGCACCATGGAAGATGACCCGGTGCAGTTCGGCTTTAAACGAAATTCCCAGGTTACTGGCATTGTCCCTGACCCGGTCGATACTGATATAGATTTCGCCAATAGTAGCCGGGCCGGCTGAGAGATCGAAACTGATGATATCGGTATAGTAATCGTGCCGGAGGTATTGCCGGTTGATTTCCAGGAGCCGCTGGTCGGTACAAAAAATATAATTGAGCGACTCGAGTGCCTTGCCTTCTTTCCTGAACAAGGTTTCAACCCGGGCTTTCAGGACATTGCGTTTTTCCAATGAAAAACCCCTGGTTTCGAAGAAGAAACAAACTTTTGATGAGGATGGCATAATTTCAAAATTCGTAAAGAAATACCAACCAACAAGGGTAGTTTTGTCCTATTAATACATTGGATAAATGATTGCAAGGCTTTCTGATTTAAAACCAGGACAAGAAGGGGTCATTAAAGAATTTCAAAATAATGAGATCTTCCTGAAATTGATGGAAATGGGCTGTGTGCCAGGTGAACGCATCCTGCTGGAACAGATTGCTCCATTGGGCGACCCGATATCGGTGAATGTGGCCGGATATCACCTGAGTCTGCGATTGAATGAAGCAGAACACATTCTTGTTGAATTAAAACATTGATTGTCAATATTTTAAATGAAAATTGGCCTATATTTCGGTTCATTTAATCCCGTACATGTCGGGCACCTGATCATCGCCAGTCATTTATTAAATGAAACGGATATCGAAAAAGTCTGGTTTGTAGTCTCCCCGCAGAACCCCTTTAAGCAGGAAAACGGCCTGCTCAACGAATATCACCGGCTGCACCTGGTGCAACTGGCCACGGAACAGGACAACCGGATCAAAGCCTCCGAAATTGAATTCGGCCTTCCCAAACCTTCTTATACGATCAATACCCTCACCTATCTCGCCGAAAAATTTCCGGATCATGTCTTTTCCATTATAATGGGCAGTGACAGTTTTCAGAACCTGCATAAATGGAAAAACGCGGAACTGATCATCCGGGATCATGATATATATGTGTATCCGCGGCCCGGCTTCCCTGCCGTGAACAGCATCAACGCCCGGATGAAAGTGATTGACGCCCCCCTGTTGCAACTATCGGCAACGCATATACGAAAATGTATTGCGGAAGGAAAATCGATCCGCTATATGGTACCGGATATTGTACTGGAGGAAATTGAAAAAGGCGGTTATTATAAGAAGTAGCCGAGGAGCAGGCAGGCCAGTACAATCAGGGGCGGAAGAAATTTTGTAAACTGCAGGAGCAGGATGGTCCCCAGGATCACCAGGATATTAACCTTGCTGACCGTATTGGGGCCGATAAAAGAAATATCCCGCATTATATAAAAAGAAGAAGCCAGCATAATGCCCACCACCACGGCATTGATTCCCTCCAGTGAACGGTAGACCACAGCGTATTTACGCAGGTTATGCCAGATCGGGAAAAAGAATAAAACCAGCAGGGCACTGGGTAAAAAAATGGCGATCATCCCGATCAGGCAACCCAGTATCTGCATTTCAGTACCCATATCTTTCAGAGCCATGCCTCCGGTAAACGAAGCAATGGAAAACACCGGCCCGGGCACAGCTTGTACAATACCCATCCCGGTATATAATTTTTCCTGGTCGATCTGGATCACATTGGGATTTTTCTCCTTTACAGTTTCCGGACGAACACTCCACTGTTCATACATCATTGGCATCAGTACCTGCCCACCGCCAAACACCAGGCTGCCCATCCGGTAAGTATTCTCAAATAGATTGATAGGTTTACGGCCGGCCCAATCATCTTTACGGGCCGTTTCAGACAGGATACCCGCAGCAATAAAAATGATTCCGAATAACCAGAAATTCCACCAACGGATCTTGTGTGGTTTTTGTTCCACCTGCCGGATACGGGTCTGACTGAAATTGGTGGCAATACCACCTGCCACGATCAGGGCCGGGATCACCCAGGTCATTCCAAAAAGAAAATAAGTAGCTGCCACACTGCAAAGCATAATAATCCAGGTGATCGTATTCCGGATGGCATGCGGAAAAATATGCAGCACTGCGTAACCCAAAAAGCCCGCGGCCATTGGGGGAATGAACTTAAAAATATCCGTGCCCAACTGCCTTTTATCGATATACTGTAATAAAAAGGAAAGGGCACCCATCAATACAGAGGCGGGCAGAATCCAGATGATCAGGGTCAGCACCGCCAATGGAACTCCCCCCCGTTTATAACCAATCAGGGTTAGCGTTTGTGTGGAAGAAGCCCCGGGAAGTAACTGGCAAAATGCATTGTACTCCATAAGTTCTTTCTCAGTAACATAAGGGGTGCGCTGTACAAAGGTTTTCATCATCATACCCATATGGGCCTGCGGTCCGCCGAAAGCAGAAACACTGTGAAAGAAAACGGCCCTCAAAAATGGCAGATGACGTAACAGCATTGAGGTTTAAATATAAAAAATTTATACCAAGCGGAAACTGATCATATAAATGGTACGGATTTGCACTAAATTCATTCTTAAAACCAAACAGTCACGGCATGAAACAGAAACTGCTTTACCTCTTATTATTTGCCCCTTTATTACTGACAGCACAAAAGGGAGTCACTGATTTTACTGCAAGAATTAATGCAGCGGCGGATAAAATAGAATCCAAAACCATTGCCTGGAGAAGGGATCTTCACGAGCATCCTGAACTGGGAAATAATGAAGTAAGAACAGCAAAGCTCATTGCCGAACATCTGCGGTCCCTGGGTATGGACGTAACCGAAGGCGTTGGTAAAACCGGTGTGGTGGGTGTGTTGAAAGGAGCAAAGCCGGGCCCCTGTATCGGTTTGCGGGCAGATATGGACGGACTTCCGGTAGTGGAAAGAGTAGACCTGCCCTTTGCCTCCAAAGTAAAATCGACTTATAACGGACAGTCAGTTGGTGTCATGCACGCCTGCGGACACGACACCCATGTATCCATATTAATGAGTGTGGCCGAAATCCTGGCAGGTATGAAAAAGGACCTGGCCGGCACGGTCAAATTTGTTTTCCAGCCTGCTGAGGAAGGCCCGCCTGAAGGAGAAGAAGGCGGAGCTCCCCTGATGGTGAAAGAAGGAGTGCTGGAAAACCCGCATGTGGATGTCATGTTTGGGTTGCATATTAATTCGCAAACCGAGGTTGGTAAAATCAAATACCGTTCGGAAGGGATCATGGCGGCATCCGACTGGTTTAAAATAACGGTGAAAGGAAAACAAACCCATGGTTCACAACCCTGGTCTGGTATTGACCCGGTGGTGGTTTCAGCACAGATCATTAATGGCCTCCAGACCATCGTAAGCCGCCAGACAGACCTGACCAAAAACCCGGCTGTCGTTTCGGTCAGCGTGATCAATGGCGGGGTGCGTTCCAATATTATCCCCGAAGACGTGACCATGCTGGGCACCATCCGGACCCTTGATACCGGGGTGCAGCGGGTCATTCATGAAAAAATCGCCCTGACCGCTTCAAAAATTGCTGAGAGTTCCGGTGCTACGGCAGAAACCGTAATCGACAAAAAAACCCTGGTTACCTATAATGATCCGGCATTAACCCAAAAAATGATCCCCAGTTTCATCAAAGCCGCCGGTGTGGAAAATGTAGTTATAATGGAACCCACGACCGGGGCGGAAGACTTTTCCTTTTTCGCGGAAAAAGTACCTTCCATTTTCTTTTTTATCGGTGGAATGGAAAAGGGAAAAGACCCTAAAAAAGCCTTCCCCCATCACACACCCGATTTTGTAGTGGATGAAAGCGGTATGAAAACCGGGGTGAAAGCATTTTGTCATTTGGTGTTTGATTATATGCAATCGGCGACTGTGCCGGTTAAAAAAGCATTCTGATGATAAAAAAATGGTTCATAAGCGGCGCATTTCTCCTGTGTGCCGCTTTTTCCATCCAGGCACAACGCACGGATAAAAAATTACAAAAGGCCCTCGGTTCAATGATCAGCGGGTACGGAGGAGATATTGGCATCTATGTAAAAAATCTCCGGACGGGTAAGGTGGCGGCCATCAATGCAGACAGCATTTTCCCAACCGCCAGCATTGTAAAAGTGCCCATACTGCTGGGTATTGCCGATCGGATGAACAAGGGCGAACTGGCCTATGATTCTTCACTCACTTATAAAGATTCGTTGCTGTATGAAGGATCAGATATCCTTGGTTCATTTAAAAGCGGGGAAAAAATTGCCCTGAAAAAAGTACTGATGCTGATGCTTACCACCAGTGATAATACGGCCAGTCTCTGGCTGCAAAGCCTGGCCGGTACCGGTACAAGAATCAATACTATTCTGGATAGTCTTGGTTTCAAAGATACCCGTGTGAACTCACGCACACCCGGACGGGAAAATAACCGTACCCAATATGGCTGGGGACAAACCACGCCGCGTGAAATGGGAACCATCTTTGAAAAAATCTATCGCCTTGAGGTTTTTTCACATTCCTCCAGCGAACGCATGCTGCGCCTGCTCGGCCGAAATTTCTGGGACGAAAACGAAGCTATTTCTGTTATCCCGCCAACGATTGAAGTATTCAGTAAAAACGGTTGTGTAAACGCCTCCCGCAGCGAAGCGATGATTGTCAATGTTCCCCAAAACCCCTTTGTATTCTGCATTTTTACCAGGAACAATAAAGACATCCGCTGGACAAATGAGAATGAAGCCTGGACAATGGCGAGGAATATTGCGGGCTATTTATATCGTTATTTCAGCAATTGAAATACCAGTAAACTCAGCAGGTAAGCCAGCCCGGTCATATATACCAGTTGTATCACCGGCCACTTCCAGCTTCGGGTTTCACGTTTTACTACAGCCAGGGTGCTCATGCACTGCATGGCAAATACATAAAAGATCAGGAGCGACAAACCGCTGGCCAGCGTAAAGACCGGTGTGCCATCGGGACGGACCGCGGCTTTCATTTTTTCTTTGAGTAATAATCCATCGTCATCATTGTCCCCCACACTATACAGGGTGGCCATGGTACCGACAAATACTTCGCGGGCGGCGAAAGAGGTCACCAGGGCAATACCGATTTTCCAGTCATAACCCAGGGGAGCAATGGCGGGTTCAAGGGATTTACCAATAATACCGGCAAAGGAACTTTCCAGTTTTTCTGTATGATATGCTTTATCGAGTAAGGCAGTATCGGCACCGGGCTGCGCTTTGAGTTGCTCATACCGGGCCGTGATTTTCTGCATGGTGTTTCCGGGTCCGAACGAACTGAGGGCCCAGAGTACCAGGCTGATGATCATAATGATTTTGCCCGCATCCATGACGAAGATCCTTGCCTTACTGATCATAGTGGGCAATACATTTTTCCAGCGGGGTGACCGGTAAGTCGGTAGTTCCAGGATAAAAAAGCTTTTCTCCTTAATATGAATAAACCACTTGGCAATATAGGACACGATCAGGGCCATGATCAGTCCCAGGAGATAAAGCCCCATCATCACCAGCCCCTGTAAACTCATAAAACCCAAAATATAGTTTTGAGGAATCACGAGTCCGATAAGAATAGTATAGACCGGTAAACGGGCCGAACAGCTCATCAGCGGGGTGATCAGGATGGTGAGTAAACGTTCTTTCCGGTTCTCAATATTCCGGGCGCTCATGATGGCGGGCACCGCACAGGCAAATCCGCTGATCATCGGCATCACACTTTTACCGTTCAATCCTACGCTGCGCATCAGCCGGTCGGAGAGAAAACTGATCCGGGCCATATAACCGCTGTCCTCCAGTAATGTGATGAGACCAAAGAGGATCATGATCTGAGGAACAAAGACAAGTATTCCGCTTAAACCGGCAATTACGCCGTTTAACAGCAGGTCGGTCCAGCGGGTATCGGGTAAGGCGCGGGACAATGCCTGGCTTAATTTAGAAAAACCGAGATCGATCCAGTCCATCGGGTACTGGGCCAGCCAGAACACACTTTGGAAAAGCAGAAATAATACACCGAGCAGGATCAGGTAACCCCAGCGGCGGTGCAGCATAATATTATCCAGCCTTTCTGTGAAAATGGATTTTTTCAGCGGGTCGGGTTCGGATACCGCCTGCTGCATGATTTGCCGGATCCGGCTATAGCGTTGTACAATTTCCTCTGCCTGGGTCTTGGTGGGGTTAAACTGGTTACGGATTTCGATATTTTCAATCGTCTCCTGCATCGTTGCCTCCAGGTCAAAGTTCTCGTGGTTGATCAGATAATGGATCGCTTTATAGTCACTCAGCAGGGGGAAATGCTGTTTTACCTCTTCGATCGGGGCTTCCGCCAGTCCTTTATTATCGATAAAATCCCGGACCGGCGTTCTATAAGCCTGTTGAACCGTGAGCGTAATCGTTTTTTTCAGTTCAAGGATCCCTTTATTCTTTCTCGGGTTTACGGCCACCACCGGCACACCCAGTTCCCTTTCCAATGTGGGCAGGTCAATTTTGATCCCTTTCTGACGGGCCAGGTCCATCATGGTCAGTACCACCACTACAGGCACTTTCAGGTCAATGATCTGGGTGCAGAAAAGCAGGTTTCTTTTCAGGTTGCTGGCATCGGCCACGGCCACCACCACATCGGCCTTTATATCCTTGTCTTCCCCGATCAGTACTTTATAACTCACCCACTCATCCATTCGTTTGGGGTAAAGGCTATAGGATCCGGGCAGGTCGATCAGTTCGGCACCAAAGCTTCCAAACTGGGCGGTGCCGGTTTTTTTGTCAACCGTCACCCCCGGGAAATTACCCACCTGCTGATTGAGTCCGGTCAGGCAGTTAAACAGCGAACTTTTTCCGCTGTTGGGGTTTCCGACCAGGGCGATATGTAGCTTTTTTTTCTCCATTTGAGTGACAGGTGTCCTTCAGGGTAGGCAAAAGTATCACGGTAAGGGGAAACGGCCTTACGAAATACGATTTTTAGCAGGGGCAATCCGGAAAAAGATTGACGGAATTATGGCAATAATCCCCGCATGAAACAGGCTGGCTCAATACCTTTGCAACTTATCAACCGATTTAATATGGTTCGCGCTTTTTCAAGATCCCTGGCAGCCCTGTTGTTTTTCCTCATGGCCTGCTCTCCGTCCAAAAAAATTAATAAGGAAGAAATTCAGTTACAGGAAAACCTGAAAGCCCATATTCAGTACCTGTCTGACGATAAACTCGAAGGCCGTCGTACGGGCAGCAATGGAGAAAAGCTGGCGATGGAATATATCAGCGGCCAGTTCAGCAGCAACGGGCTGATGCCAAAAGGAACCAATAAGTACTACCAGGCTTTTGAGGTAAATGAAGGAAAACAAATCGACCCGGCAACAGAGTTCATCATCAATGGCATTAAACTGGAAACCAGTAAGGACTATTTCCCTTTTGCGTACAGTGCCGGCGGGAAAATGGAAGCACTGCCCTCTATTGCGGTACAGGAAGCCGATATGCCCTGGTTTGTGGACCTGAAAGATGCCCTGGACGAAAACAAAGCCAATCCGCATTTTGACCTGGCAAACTATATCTATATCAATTCAAAAAAAGCAACCGATAAAGGTGCAACAGCGGTTATCATTTATAATACTTCATCAACAGAAGATAAGCTGGTGTTTAACGGGAAGGACAAATCAGAAACCCTGGCAATTCCGGTAATTTATATGAAGAAAGAGGCGGCCGCCAAATACCTGAAAGATCCATCCGCCACGATCAATGTGAAATTTACAGTTTCACTGAGTGAGAAAAAAAGAACGGGCTACAATGTAATCGGTTACCTGGACAACGGTGCGGCCACTACGGTTATACTGGGTGCGCATTTTGATCACCTCGGATATGGCGAGGATGGTAATTCAAGAAACACTTCTCAGGTACCCGCTATACATAACGGGGCTGATGATAATGCAAGTGGTACAGCGGCGCTTATTGAACTTTCCAAAAAACTGAAAGGAGCTGCTTTAAAGAACAACAACTATCTCTTTATTGCATTTTCGGGCGAAGAGCTCGGGCTTTACGGGTCAAAGTATTTTACGGAACACCCGACAATTGATCTGAAGTCTGTGAACTATATGATCAATATGGATATGGTGGGACGCCTGAACGACAGCAGTAAAGTGCTGACCATCGGCGGCTATGGTACTTCTCCGGCCTGGGAAAAAGTGATCAACAATAATGATTTTTTCAAGCTTCCGTATAAGAGCAATGTTCAGCCTCCGCTGGTCATCCGGACCGACAGCAGTGGTACGGGCCCCAGTGATCACACTTCTTTCTATCGCAAGGATATCCCGGTGTTATTTTACTTCACCGGCCTGCATACCGATTACCACAAACCCTCTGACGATGCAGAACGTATCAATTACAATGGTGAATCCATGATCATCCGTCATGTGTTAACGGTGGTGGAGTCACTGAATAAAGAACCCCGCCTGGCCTTTCTTAAAACCCGTGAAGCACAGACCACCACATCGGCCCGGTTCAGTGTTTCGATGGGGATCATGCCTGATTATACATGGTCTGGTAACGGATTGCGTTCCGATGGTGTAAGCGAAGGCAAGCCGGCACAGAAAGCGGGACTCAAAGCGGGGGATATCATCCTGCAGATCGGCGAACATAAGATTACCTCGATGGAAAGCTATATGCAAACCCTCGGTAAGTTCAAGAAAGGAGATAAGGCAAAAGTGATCTACCTGAGGGGGAAAGACACGCTGGAGACCACCGTTGAATTCTAATCAGTAAATTACAGTATGGCCGAAAAAAACAAACTGGTCCTGGATACAAAGGAGCTCATGGAGGGTTTCTTTGAAGGTACCCGTTTGCTGGGCGTCATGGCCCCGATCAAGGATTACCAGTTTTGCTGGCACCTGAATAATACGATCGGCCTCGATTTCCGCATCAATGACATTGAGATCAAACTGATCAAAAAGAAAAGAGATTATTTTTTCTCTGTGTACGAATACCTGGTACCGACCGGTTCGCTCGAACACTATATTTATAACAACCAGTTCGACGGCGAATATTTATTACCTGAATTCAAGCACTTCGACTTTCTCTGGCTGATGAAGGGAGATGAAGTGAATGACGACACGATGCAGGAGACGATTCAAACGATCAGGAGTATTAATAGTGTGCAGTTAGTGACGGAGCTGTCGATTGAACAAATAAAGAATAAGGAAAACCTGGTTTTTTAAAGAGCCCCTCCTTCGCTTAAACTACGGAGAGCAGGCAAGAAGCCAAGAGCCAAATAAAAAAAATTTTTTAAATCACAAACGTTCTCCGGAAGCTGGATTGAAATTTGGTTCCTCTAAACAACTAAACGCCTCAACAACTAAACCTTTACCCTTATGTGGACCGAAACCAACAACAAACTCTACCGAAAATTCCAGTTCAGTAACTTCAGCGAAGCTTTTGCATTTATGACCCGGGTAGCCATGGAAGCGGAGAAGATGGATCACCATCCATTGTGGACCAATGTGTGGAATACGGTGGAGATCTGGCTGAGTACGCATGATGCCGGAGATATCGTTACCGAAAGGGATCGTCAGTTGGCCGCAAAGATTGACGGTTTATATTAACTTCAGACACATGAAAAAACAAATGCTTGGGCTTGCCTTGACCGTGTTATTTTATTCCTGTAATAGCGGTGGACCAGTTGACGGAGGGCCCTGCAGCTATAAGGAAACCACCCACCCCGCCAAACTGATATACCTGGAAACCCATGACAGCACACGGTATAATGCCTGGCTGGAGCTGGAAGCCGGTATAAAATCCCCGGATAAAAAAGATACCGTGTATTCAGAAAAACTGAATGGCGGGCCGCTTTATGCGGAACAAATAGCCAAAGATTCCATTGTGTTAGGCAATACCTATACCTATGTAGTCAGGGAAATCATAGAAGGGCATTGTAACCCCGTGATATATAACATACGCTTCGGAAAAAAGTAAAACCCGTTCTGCCTGTCGCTTCTACCATATTAATGATTCGCCCCGCATCATTTGGTTATAATGCTGAAACTGCGGCGAATAATTTTTTCCAGCATCATCCGGAAAGAAGCCGGGAGAAACTGCAGGAAATAGCCCTTGCCGAATTTGACGGTATGGTGGAGACACTCCGCAGTCATGATGTGGATGTACTGGTGCTTCAGGACAGCAAAGACCCTCCCAAGCCCGACGCTGTTTTTCCCAATAACTGGATCAGCACTTCGCCAGACGGAAAAATATACATCTACCCGATGTTTGCCGCGAACCGGAGGACAGAGAAGAGAGACGATTTACTCCAACAGCTTACGGATTTGTTTGTGGTAACCGATCTGCAGGACTGGAGCGAGTTTGAAGCAGAGGGTCGTTTCCTGGAAGGAACAGGCAGTATGATGATCGATCATGAACATGGAATGATCTATGCGGCCATTTCTGAACGTACGAATTTATCGGTACTTGAAAAATTTGCTTCTGCCAACAGCTTCCAGGCCATTGTGTTCCTGGCTACGGATAAAGGCGGGCACCCGGTTTATCATACCAATGTGGTGATGGCCCTGGGTGAAAAATTTGCAGTGCTTTGTGAAGAAGCCATTGAAGAAGAATGGGAACTGATCGCCGTCACTCAATTGCTGGAGTCCTCGCATCATATGATCATACCGATCACCCGCGAACAGATGCATTCCTTTGCCGGGAATCTGCTGGAGATTAAAAACAAAAAGGGGGAATCGCTGATCATACTCAGTCAGACTGCAATGGATTCATTACGCCCGGATCAGTTGAAAAAGCTGGAACCGTTTGGAAAACTAATCCCGGTTGCTGTTCCCACTATTGAACAGGTGGAAGGAGGAAGCGTACGCTGTATGATGGCGGAGATTTTTTTGCAAAAGAAAAACCAGGCAGGCACTGTTACGGGTTAATGAAAACAGCCTTTTCCTCTTTTCCTGTCATTTGCCCGATGGGGGCAATGAAATCGCTTAATCCTTTTTGTTCCAGTAAAGCAATCACCTCGTCTTTGGCTGCTGCCGCTACAGCAATCAGTAATCCCCCGTTTGTCTGCGGGTCCGGCAATAATTTAAAAGCTTCTGCCACCGGGGTTCCTTTTTCAAACTTTACTTTTTCTCCATAGCTGCTCCAGTTGCGGGTGGTACCATCGGGGAATACGCCCTGGGCAATATAGTCTTTCACACCCGGGATGGCCGGGATTTTGTCATACCACACTTCGGCACTTAAGCCGCTACCTTCAGCCATTTCGATCAGGTGACCCAAAAAGCCGAAGCCCGTAACGTCTGTCATGGCATGCACGCCTTTTATTTTGCCCAGCTCCTCCCCTGTTTTATTCAGGGTCGTCATTTGTTTTACAATGATGCCGAGTAATTCTTCATTCAGCAATCCTCTCTTCTGAGCGGTAGAGAGGATTCCGACACCCAGGGGTTTGGTCAGGAAGAGCAGATCGCCTTCTTTGGCGGTATTATTTTGTTTTAAATTTTCAATGGGAAGGATACCTGTTACCGCCAGCCCAAAGATCGGCTCGGGGGAATCGATGCTATGTCCGCCGGCTAAAGGAATTCCCGCTTCCAGGCAGATGCTGCGTCCGCCTTCCACCACTTTCTGCGCCACATCTGCCGGAATTTTGTTTACGGGCCAACCCAGTACGGCAATGGCCATCAGGGGTTTGCCGCCCATGGCATAAATATCACTGATGGAATTGGCAGCGGCGATACGGCCAAAATCAAAAGGATCGTCCACGATGGGCATAAAGAAGTCGGTGGTGGAAATGATCGCGGTCCCGTTACCGAGATCGTACACCGCCGCATCGTCGCGGCTATGATTACCAACCAGGAGTTTATCATTATCAGGAAAAGCTACGGACGTCTTCAGAATTTCATCCAGTACTTTAGGCGAAATTTTGCAGCCGCAGCCGGCACCGTGGGAGAATTGGGTCAGACGGACAGGTTCACTCATATCAGTTTTATAAGCTGCAAATCTCGGTATTGTTTGGTTAACTTTAGTTGTATAAAATCATTGCCTAAAAAATACAGGATGAATGCTTATAAGAAGATATTATCCATTGCAGCAGTCCTTATACAAATAAGTTTACCGGCCCAGATTCGTACACCGGGGGTTTTTGTTGAAGAAATACGAAACCTGCCCACCACCGCAACAGCAGTGGAAACCGGCATCCCTGTTTTCATCGGGTATACCGAAAAAGCGGGCCAAACTTTACCGGGGGATCTTTTTTATACCGGAAAAAAGATTAGTTCGGTCAGCGACTATGAGCGACTCTATGGGAGGGGCAGCAGGCACACCCTTACAAAAGTGGTGCTGGACAACGATAACAATGTGATGAACGCTGAACTTGCCAGGGGTTCGTTTTTTTTATACGAATCTGTCAGAAATTATTTTGATAACGGTGGCGGCAGTTGTTATATAATAAGCACAGGGAGCTACAGCCGTGCTGTACAAAAGGCCGACTTTTTCAGGGGACTGGATACGGCACGTAAATATGATGAGATCACATTACTGGCCTTTCCGGACGCAGTTAACTTACCTGGCATTCAGCTTTATGAAGTACAGCAGAAAGCATTGCAACAGTCTGCAGAACTAGGTGACCGGTTTTGTATCCTGGACCTGAAATATGCGGATCAGAAAAATGTGCATAGTACCGTCGTATCAGAATTCAGGACGAATGTAAACGGGAATAATCTGAAGTATGGCGCCGCGTATACGCCACATCTCCGGACACAGGTGAATCTAACGGTGAATTATCGTGACTGGAAGGACCTGCTTTGGCTCATCGATAAAAAAACCGCTCTTCATCAAATGACCAAGGACCCTGATTTGCTTGAAAAACTCACCCAGCTCGAAGCGGCTATTGCCACGAATCATAAAAGCGAAAAACAAAAGGAAAGGGAATTAATAGATCTTTTCCCGGCTATGAAAAAGATTGCTGACAACCTGAGGCGGGCCACACTGGCTATCCCACCCTCAGGCGCCATTGCTGCTGTGTACTGTACCGTGGACAGAACCCGGGGAGTCTGGAAAGCTCCGGCCAATGTAAGTGTAAACGCTGTAAAAGAGGTTGTCTTAGCGGTAAACGATGCAGAGCAGGACGGATTAAATGTGGATGTGGTATCCGGGAAGTCAATAAATGTGATACGGTACTTCACCGGAAAAGGGATACTGGTATGGGGAGCAAGAACCCTGGCGGGAAATGACAACGAATGGCGCTATATAAATGTGCGTCGGTTTATTATAATGGTGGAAGAGTCGCTGAAAAAAAGTATGGAACGCTTCGTTTTTGAGCCCAACGATGCCAATACATGGAAGAAAATAAAATCCATGATGGAAAATTTTCTTTTGCTCAAATGGAACGAGGGCGCCCTGACTGGCAATAGGCCGGAACAGGCATTCTTTGTTCAAATCGGTCTTGGAATAACCATGACAGCCAGGGATATCCTGGAAGGGAAAATGATTGTCAATGTGGGTGTAGCGGTCGCCCGTCCCGCAGAGTTCATCATGCTCCGCTTTTCAGTTAAGACAGCTACCCGGTAATCTTTTTATTTCAAAGATTCGAAAATGCGATCAATGGCTGGCTTGCGAATGCTGAAATGATTGGCATTACCAATTTCATGTTTACGGATATGGCAACCGGCATATTTCCGGTCACTGACGGTATTATAAAAGCTGCGGGTGGAATACAATACTTTATTTAAAAACTCGAGCCCGCCTACATAGATAGTTATATCCGCCTTCAACGATTTATGTTTCTTTGCATACTGCTCCTCCAGTTTATTCAGTTCATAATAGTTGGCCCATACCGAGGGACTGATCGCAAAATGCCTGTCAAAGAGTTTGTCCTCTTTCAGGAGCGTATAGAGACAGAATAGTCCGCCAAAAGAGTGACCGATAAAAGCACGGTCCTTTTTATTGGACATGTTTTTTTCGATATGGGGAATCAGCTCCTCTTTCAGAAACAGGTAAAACAGTTCAGCCTTTCCAAAATTGGTTTCCACGTTTTTTGTAATATCAGCAGGGATAAAATCGCGGGGACGTTTTTCGTGCCAGTCGCCAATATGGGAAATGGCAATAATCACACAACTGTTCGGAATAGTTGCTGCCCAGGATTTTTCTTTACCCAATACATAATCTGCAATACCCAGTGAACCATCGGTCATGTACACATGATGGTATTTCTTCGTGTCGGAATAGCCGGCCGGTTTGCGGACGGTTATAACGAACCCGTCTTTTACCTGTGAAGAATAGATGGTATCGGTGCTGGTGGTTTGGGACAGGCAGGTTGTGTGAATCAATAAAAAAACAATAAAACCGGAAAGCTTCATGCTTTTAAATTACTGTTTTCTCCGGAAGACGATACCCGAACTTTTCTGAAAATCCGAACTGAAACGAAGATTGTAAACATCATTTCCGTCGCGGATAACCAGCAGTCCTGTATTGGGCGGATATTTGCCGAGGCTTTCGGCAAACATTACCAGGGTAAAGGTTTGGGTCTCCTCATCCATATGAATGATTTTCCGGATGGCCGAACTTTTGAGTCCCTGGCTGGGCATCACCACATCCCCGTTGAGGTAAACACTGACCGTATCGCCGTCAATCTCCCCGTTATCATACAGGGTCAGAATCAGGCTGTCGGATTTGAAATTGACTTCCTGGGTAAATTCAGATTTACGACCGGCGATCATCGTTGATTTTTTGATCGGATCGTCTACCGATTTTTTCACGAGCAATGCGGAAGGATCAATGGTTTTCTGTTTGGGCAGATTGGTTTGTAACGGGTTGTTAATTACGCTTTTATTGCTTACTGGTGTCAGGCCTTGTTCTGCAGAGGCCGGGCTATTATTCACAACTGTCGCGGGAGCGGGTTTTGATTTAGCCAGGTTATCTGGTACAACAGGTGCGGGTTTTTGCACAGGTGCTTTTGGTGCGATAACCGCTTTCGGTGCTTCTGCCAGTTGATTGGCTATTGGCGAAGGGGTAGTCGTTTTTACGACTGCCTGTTCTGCAGGAGCCGGGGTTGTTTTAACCGAGGGGGCCGCAGTTGCGGGAACCGTTTGCAACTCTTTTACCACCGGGTCGGCAACCGTTTTTAACGGAGCGGTAACCGGAGTTGACTTAACAATGGCAGCATCTGGGTTGGCGGTATTCTTTTTTACTGTTTCGGAACTTGTTTTTGCAGCAACTGCGGTGGTCGCTGGGGGATTTTCAGTTTTAGGATATACAGCCGGGGGGTTGACTTCTCTTTGGGTTTTGGTAGTCATTTCTTCCTGGGTCTGCCGGACCTGGTTTTTCTTTTCCGGGGAGGGTTCGTTTTTCACGGCCATGCTTTCCGGAACCGGGTTCGTCGCAGTGGCCGGTCTCTTTGTTGAAACCGGTTCAGCCGGTTTTTCCAGTCCTGTTTTTTGTGCAGGGGCTGTTTGTACCGATTCGTCAGGTACCACGGGCTGTACTGTTTGGGGTAATTCCGGCTTTTTAACAGAAAGCGATTTTTCGTCGTTTTTCGTCAATATTTCGGACTTTTCGGTGTAATCTGACTGAATTCGCTCCGGTTTCGCCACTTTTACGAAAGGAGCAGGTTCGTTCCTTTCTTTGTAAAAAACCATTTCATCTGCCTTTTTCAATTCTTCCAGGTGGGGAAAAAGCTTGGAAGCAGTCAGGTCTTTTTCTTCCGACAAGTTCACTTTTCCGGTTACGGAGTAGTATTTTTTTGTGGCATTGGTCTTCCAGTTGCCATCGAGTTGCCAGGTGCTGTCCGTCTGGTTGCGGCGAAAAGTGCTGGTTACTTTAATTCCCTTATCCAGTTTTCCCCTGAAATTGTAGGATATGATTTCGTCATCGGTTACTTCACAAATATCTCCTTCAATAGTTCCCTTGACCCGCTTCACAATGTAGTACAGCGTATCATTGACGATAAATTCACTGCGGGAATAGCCAAAAACCTTCCCCCTGTATTCGGTGAGGGCGATTTCAAAAGACTGGTCTTTGCGCACGGAACTGCTGTCATTGTGCAGGGCACCTACCCAGAGCCCGGTGAGGGACTGGCCATAGAAAAACAAGGGGGCAACAAGGAACAGGAAACTAAGCCAGAGGTGTCTGGCATGCGGCAGCGGCTTCACGGATAAGGAGATCGGCATTTTCAGTACTGACGGATTTACAATTTATCTTTTGTAATAACGCTTCCAGCCCCTCACGATTGTGCAGGGACCGGAAATAAAACTTGTCGTAATAACGGAGCAGAATTTCGAAACTTTCGCTGATTTTGCCCTCTTTTAGCAGTAAAATAGCCGTATTTGCGTTCAAATGACCCAATTTCTGGCTGATTCGCTCTATCGCTGCAATCAGCTTTTCGGTATCCAAAATCCCGTATTCGGGTATAATATGCTTCAGTCTTTCCTCAAAAGGGATATCCAGGAACCAAACCTTTGACTGGCGCATGTTTTTCCAGATATCGCCGGGGATATTGACCAGGCCGATGCGCTGGGATTCGTCTTCCAACCAAATCGGAGATGCCGGTTGCCGGTTGCCGGTTGCCTGCGGGTCTTCCTGGCATCCGACATCCTCCTTCGCTAATACTTCGGAGGACAGGTCTGACAATTGACAACTGAGTAAATTTTCAAACATCTCTTGTGTAGGCTGAGGGGGGAGGCCGATGGCGCCAAAGGCGGACCCCTTGTGGTTGGCGATGGCTTCCAGGTCGATCACCTTCTCCCTTTTTTCCTTCAGGGTTTTGAGCAATTCGGTTTTACCCGAACCGGTATATCCGCCGATGATATTGAAGTGGTAAGGCTTCTTAAAATTGTCGAGAACATGATTCCTGAACTTCTTGTATCCGCCAATGAGGGTATAGACTTTGAAACCATACAGATCCATCAGCCAGGATACGGCGCCGCTGCGCATGCCGCCGCGCCAGCAGTAGACGAGAATCAGTCGGGAGTCGGGAGTCGGGAGTCGGGAGTCAACAGCCAGGGCTTCTACTTGTTCCACCATCTTCCGCATTTTGGGGCCGAAGTAGTCGAGACCGATTTTGATGGCCTGTTCGCGACTGATTTGTTTATAAGCGGTACCCACCTGTTTTCGTTCTTCATCGGTGAATAATGGCAGCGAATGTGCACCGGGAATATGGGCATGGTTGTATTCGCCGGGAGAACGTACATCAAAGACAGGATGTGTTTCTGACAGTTTCAGGAATTCGTCAATGTGGATGCGTTGTACGGCCATGGATGCTGCAAAATAACTATAAAAAAAGCTGCCCGTAATGATGAGCAGCTTTGTATTTAAGAATGATTTTCTTTAACGGTTCATACTCGCCAGAAACTCTTCGTTGCTCTTGGTGCCCTTCATCCGGTTCTGCAATTCGCGCATGGCTTCTTCGGTATTCATGTCGGTCAGGTAAACACGGAGCAGGTTCATGCGTTGTAATACATCACGCTCCAGCAGCAGGTCATCGCGGCGGGTACTGGAGGCCACAATATCGATGGCCGGGAAGATCCGTTTGTTAGAGAGACGACGGTCGAGCTGCAATTCCATGTTACCGGTTCCTTTGAATTCCTCAAAGATCACTTCATCCATCTTACTACCGGTATCCACCAGCGCGGTGGCAATAATGGTGAGGGAGCCGCCATCTTCAATTTTACGGGCAGCACCAAAGAACTGTTTGGGTTTTTGCATCGCGTTTGCTTCCACACCACCGGATAATACTTTACCGGATGCAGGAGCCACGGTATTGTGGGCGCGGGCCAAACCTGTAATGGAGTCCAACAGGATCACCACAT
>CAZYTV010000042.1:0-22863 GCA_964650455.1 uncultured Chitinophaga sp.
GCCAATCCCCGGCAGGGCTGGGCCTTTGGCACCCCACAGGGATACCTGCAATTATTTTCAGCCCTTCTTCCGGATTCTGTAACATCAGCCTGGGATTTCCCCAATATCCTCGGACAGAAATTTCCGGCCGAATCCTTTACGGCCACCGTTAAATTCAGTTTCCTGCCCCGCTGGGAAGGGGAGAAATTCGGACTGATCATACATGGGGCGGATTATGGCTATATCGCGGTTGAAAAAAGAAAGGACGGAAATTATATTTCACAGGCCATTTGTACCAATGCGGATAAGGGAAATAAAGAAACAGTACAGGACGGGCAAAAAGCCGTTAAAACGGATATTTATTTTCAGGTTATTGTGCGCCCGGGAGCCCAATGTAGTTTTAGTTTTAGTGAGGATGGACAAACATTTATCCTGGTTGGTCAGCCCTTTGTGGCAAAACCAGGCCGCTGGGTGGGTGCCAAAACAGGATTTTTCTTTACCCGGACGAATAAGACCAATGATGCCGGCCAGGTAAGACTGGACTGGTTCCGAATAACACAAAACGAAAAATAACGCCATATGGAAAGAAGAAACTTTGTGAAGTATACCGCTGTAGCGGGTGCTTCTTTAATGCTGCATCCCTTTACTTCCTTTGCTTCAGGAACGGGCGAAAAAATCAGGCTCGCTTTAGCCGGTA
The DNA here is from genome assembly GCA_964650455.1 of uncultured Chitinophaga sp. Lineage (GTDB taxonomy): Bacteria > Bacteroidota > Bacteroidia > Chitinophagales > Chitinophagaceae > JJ008. Next base: position 677 of record CAZYTV010000042.1, read on the forward strand.
CCGGTGTTCGCGGAGTGGGTTTCTGGGGAAAAGACCTGATCAAAAATTTCAGTAATTGTGAATTTACCGGGCTGATGGATATCAATCCCGGCCGGCTGGCTTATGCACGGGAATACATGAATGTGACCTGTCCCACTTATACCAGCATTGATGAAATGCTGAAAACGGTTAAGGCCGATTATATTATTGTCACCACTGTTGATGCCACACACGATGAGATCATTGTAAAAGCCCTGAAAGCCGGATTTAATGTGATCACGGAAAAACCCATGACCACAGATGAAGACAAATGCCGTAAAATCCTGGCTGCCGAAAAAGAATCTGGTAAAAAAGTGACAGTGGCATTCAATTACCGCCATAGTGTACATGCCATGCAGCTGAAAGAATTACTGGCGGCAGATCGTGTGGGAAAAATAACCTCCGTCGATTTTAACTGGTACCTGAATGTGCATCATGGTGCAGACTATTTCCGCCGCTGGCATGGAAAGATAGCTAAGGGAGGGTCGCTCTGGGTACATAAAGCCACCCACCATTTTGACTTATTGAACTGGTGGCTGAATAGTGAGCCGGTTGAAGTGACGGCGTACGGCAGCCTGGAACATTATGGCAAAAACAACGCATTCCGTGGCACTAAATGCCGGGGTTGTGAGCATAAGGAAAAATGTAAGTTTTACTGGGATATTACCGGCAATAAGCATAACGTGAATATGTATGTCAACAATGAACAGCATGATGGGTATATCCGTGATGGCTGTGTATGGTCCAATGAAATTGATATATATGATAAAATGAGTGCACAGATCATTTATGCAAATGGAGTACAGGTTAACTATTCGCTGACTACTTACTCTCCCTATGAAGGCTGGCAGATTGCATTTAATGGACTTAAAGGGCGGATTGAAACCTGGGAAGATATTCCCTACCTGCAAAAAACACCGGAAGACCAGGCCAAACGGCATGCCATTGAAATGAGCAACGCAGATGATGCGATCCCCGGTGAAATACGGGAAATCATTGCCATGGACAATTTTTCTAAAAATTACGAAGTATATACCACTCCAAAGATCCGGGGAGGTCATGGGGGAGGCGATATCCGGATGCAGCGCAGGATGTTTGTCGACAAACAGGATAACCCGCATCATATTATGGCGGGTACACGGGAAGGGGCCATGTCCATCCTGATTGGAATTGCCGCGAGAAAAAGCATCCAGTTAAAACGACCGGTAAAAATCAGTGAACTCACCGACCTGGTGCCAATGGCTAACAGGTTCTAAAAGACAAAAATGAAAAAAATACTCCTGCTCACTCTTGCCTTGTACCTCGGTACAGGTATAACCTACGCGCAGTCCAAAAAAGAAAAACAGGTGGCGGCGGCCACAGAACAATTACGTAAGGCGATGGTGGATGGTGAAAGAGAAATGCTTGAAAAACTGGCATCCGGGAAACTCAGTTATGGCCATAGCGGTGGTCATGTGGAGGGCAAAGCGGAATTTGTCGAAAAGATTGCCAGCGGCAAATCTGATTTTGTTTCCATTGATCTTTCCGAACAACAAATCGCTATCAGTGGAAAAACTGCTGTTGTACGTCATATCCTGACTGCTAAGACTAACGATGGTGGCAAACCCGGTGAAGTTCATCTCCGGATTTTACTGATCTGGCAGAAAGCAGGCGGTCAATGGAAATTACTGGCCCGCCAGGCTGTAAAAATCACCTCCTAGTCCCTTTTTTCAGGATTGGTTCCGAAAACCGCATTTGTGAGACCGTTCCCGGTAACGATTGCGTAAATAATATAACACAAATCGCTGATTAACAGTTAATTTATAAGTAGACTTGTGTGTTGAACAGCGATTTAAAAAGGTGTAAAACTTGCCAATGAAACGTCTTATATTAAATTTAATCATACTGTTTCCCCTTGCAGTTATAGCACAGGACTGGAAACTACCCGTAATAACCAGCCCGAAATTTAAAAAAGATACAGTCAGTATAGTAAAAGCAGGAGCCGTGCCTGATGGACATACCCTGAATACCAGGGCCATTAATAACAGTATTATGGCCATGAGTAAGAAAGGGGGTGGTGTGGTGCTAGTTCCCAAGGGACTCTGGCTGACCGGCCCGGTCGTGCTGCAATCAAATGTGAATCTGCACCTGGCTACCGGATCAACCCTGTTATTTACCAACGATAAATCGCAATATCCCCTGATTGAAGCGAACTGGGAAGGATTACCCCAGATGCGGAACCAGTCACCCATTTCGGCTACAGGTGCCCGTAATATTGCCATTACCGGGAAAGGGATCATTGATGGCAACGGGGATGCATGGCGTGCGGTTAAAAAAGACAAACTCACAGAAAGCCAGTGGAAAAAGAAGGTGAACAGTGGTGGAGTGCTGAGTGAGGATAATAAAACATGGTATCCGTCAGCCGGTTTTATGAAAGGCTCCAAGATGCCGGCTAACCCCGGTATGATTGTTCCGGGAAGAGACCGTGCTTTTTATGACAGTATCAAGGATTTTCTCCGCCCAAACCTCCTGTTACTCACTCAATGCAAAAATATTTTACTGGAAGGAGTGACTTTCCAGAATTCCCCGGCCTGGTGCCTGCACCCGCTGATGTGTGAACAATTGACCGTCCGCAACATATTTGTAAAAAATCCCTGGTATGCACAGAACGGCGATGGTATTGATGTGGAGAGTTGTAAAAATGTGCTGATTGAAAACTCAGTATTCGATGTGGGCGATGATGCATTATGTATGAAGAGCGGCCGGGATGCCGAAGGCAGGAAAAGGGGCATGCCCACGGAAAATGTCATTATCCGCGGATGCACTGTATATGCGGCGCATGGCGGCTTTGTGATCGGCAGTGAAATGAGTGGCGGCGCCCGCAATATGTATATCAGCAATTGTACATTTATTGGTACGGATATCGGGCTACGCTTTAAAACCACCCGGGGTCGTGGCGGTGTGGTGGAGAATATCTTTATCAGGGACATTTACATGAAGGATATCCCGGCTGAAGCTATCCTGTTCGATATGTATTATATGGCCAAGGATCCGGTGGCACTGGCCGGTGAAAAACGTGAATTACCACAGGTGGAAGCAAAACTGGTGGATGAGACCACTCCCGTGTTCCGCAATTTCCATATCAGTAATGTGTATTGCAACGGGGCGGAGAAGGGGATTTTTGTCCGGGGCGTTCCGGAAATGCATGTACAGCATATCGTACTGGAAAATATGGTACTGCAGGCGCGCAAAGGAATAGATGTGCAGGAAGCCAGCAATATCACTTTCCGCAATATCCGGGTGGAGTCTGAAATGACCAACCCCGTAGTAGATGTAACACAAAGTGATGCCCTGACCTTTGATCAGATCACCACAAAAGAAGGCGTGGAATTATTCTTCCGTTTCAGTGGCGACAAAACCAAAAACATACAAATCAAAAATACAGATCTGAATAAAGCCAGACAGAAAACCAGCTTCGAACTGGGGGCTCAGGAGAAAGAACTGAAATTGCTGTAAAAAGCATGCTTCTTTTCTGTTCAGGTTATGCTAAAATGAAAAACATGAAAAAACTGGCGTTTGCCTTAGCACTGCTGGCATGCATGATCGGGTCGGCCCAAACCCCTGGTCATCGCTTGTCTGAAACAGTCCTGAACACCTGGAAAGATTCTATTCCCATCGGCAGCCAGACCAAATGGAGCTATGATATGGGTGTGGTGCTTAAAGGCTTCGAAGGACGCTGGATGAATACCGGTGATGTCCGTTACTTTAATGCCATACAGTCCAAGATCGACTGGTTTGTACAACCGGATGGTTCCATTAAAAACTACGAGCTGAATGAATACAATATTGACCATGTCAATAACGGCAAACTCGTGTTACTCCTCTACCGTGTAACCGGTAAAGAGAAATATAAAAAAGCGGCAGACCACCTGCGTGATCAGCTCCGTACCCATCCCCGCACCAAAGAAGGCGGTTTCTGGCATAAAAAAATCTATACCTGGCAGATGTGGCTGGATGGACTGTATATGGGCGCCCCCTTTTATGCGGAATACGCGATGCTCTTCCATGAAGACACTGCATTTAATGATGTGGCCAACCAGTTTATCTGGATGGAAAAACATGCCCGTGATCCTAAAACCGGATTACTCTATCATGCCTGGGATGAAAGTAAGGAACAGCAGTGGGCTAATAAAACCACGGGAACCTCTCCCCTGTTTTGGTCAAGGGCAATGGGCTGGTATGCGGATGGCCTTGTGGATGCCCTGGATTATTTTCCGGTGAATCACCCGAAAAGAAAAGACCTGATCGGTATCCTGAACCGACTGGTGAATGCCGTAGAAAAAACACAGGATAAAACCACCGGGCTCTGGTATGATATCCAGTTGTACAATGGTCCCGGCAAGGAAAAAAATTACTTTGAAGCCTCCGCGAGTTCACAATTTGTATATGCGATTGCCAAAGGGGTCCGCAAAGGATACGTGCCCGCCGCCAAAATCGCCATTGCCAGAAAAGGATATGACGGTCTGGTGAAGCAATTCATTAAAGAAGAGAATGGCCAGACCAATTTACATGGAACCGTCAAAGTGAGCGGCCTTGGAGGCAAGCCTTACCGCGATGGCAGTTTTGAATACTACATGAGTGAACCCGTGATCGTCAATGATCCCAAGGGCATCGGTGCCTTCCTGCTGGCCAGTAATGAAATGGAAATCCTGAATACTCAGTCATACGCCCAGGGTAAAAAGGTATTACTGGACCGTTGGTTCAACAGTGAAAAAAGAAAGGACATTACCGGTACTGAACAATACTGGCACTATGTATGGGAAGAAAGAAGTCATCCCGGTTTCTATACGTTGGGTAAAATTTTTGAAAAATACGGAGCCAAACTGGCTTCCCTTGACGCAGCTCCCACCGCTGCCAAACTGAAGGGGGCCTCCGTTTATATCATCGTGGATCCCGATCATAAGAAAGATAATCCCAATCCAAATTTTGTAGCTGACAAGGATGTAAAAGCAATCAGTGACTGGGTGAAGGGCGGAGGAACTTTATTCCTGATGGCGAATGACAGCAGCAACTGTGACCTCACCCATTTCAATAAACTGGCCGGTGCCTTTGGCATCACGTACCAGTACAAAAACCTCAACATGGTTAAAAACGATACTTATGTTCAGGGAGAAGTGTGGACGGAAGGATCTGCCGTATTCAAAAAGAATTACCGCTTATTCCTGAAAGAGCTCAGCCCGGTAACCGTGAAATCCCCGGCCCAGGCAGATGTAAAAATGAGTGAAGACATTATTATAGCCACCGCCAGGCTTGGAAATGGCCGCGTGATTGCGGTGGGTGATCCCTGGCTGTACAATGAATATGTGGACGGACGTAAACTGCCTGCTATTTACCAGAACTATGCCGGGGCAGAAGACCTGGTGCAATGGCTGCTGAAAGCAATAAAATGATAAAAAAAGGAATGCATATCACGCTTCTTTTACTGGCAGGAATATCCCTTTCAGCTACAGGAAGCACTATGCCCCCCGTTGAAATAATTGTTGATCCATCCGGAAAAGGCGATTTCAAAACCATCCAGGGAGCGATCAACAGTCTGCCGGATTCCTCCCAAAACCCAAGAACAATTTTTATCCGGAAAGGCAGGTACACTGAAAAAATTTATATCGAAAAAGCAAATATTGTACTCGAAGGGGAAGACCGGGCCAACACAATCATCATTGCTTCCATTGCCCGTGATGAATGGCGTTGTGGCCATACCGATGATTGGGGCGTGGCAACATTGAATGTAGGGGCTAATGATATCACCCTGAAGAACCTGACTGTTACCAATAATTACGGCTTTGCTTTTACTGAACGTACGATCTGGTGTGCGGCCGATACAAGCGCCAGTAAACAAAAAGTGTTACGTAAAGACGGGCATCAGATGGCTCTTCGCACGATGAACCTGGCTACCCGGCTTGCCGCCGTGAATTGCCATTTCCGATCATTCGGCGGCGATACGGTGAGTCCCTGGGAAACCGGAAACGGCATGTGGTATTTCAAAGACTGTATCCTCGAAGGCGGGGTTGATTTTTATTGTCCCCGTGGCTGGGCCTGGGCCGAAAACTGTGATTTTATCAGTCATTCCGGTACAGCAGCCATCTGGCACGATGGCTCCGGAAACAAAGATTCAAAAACGGTTCTGGTTAATTGCCGGTTTAAAGGATTTGACGGATTTCAACTGGGACGTTATCACAAAGACGCCCAGTTCTTCCTGTTGAACTGTTCATTTGTAAAAAATATGCGTGATGCCGCGATCTATCGGGTTCCCACCAGCAATACGATTCAATGGGGTGAAAGGATCTATTATTATAATTGTCACCGCGAAGGCGGGTCTGATTTCAGCTGGCATGCAGACAACCTGCCACCGGGCATCAAAGCAGGCGATATTACCGTGAACTGGGTTTTCGGCAATCGCTGGAAACCATGAAAAAATGTATAAACCACTATAGAAGATGAAAGCGTTAAATGCAACAACTGTCGAAAAACCTGTACTACCTGTAAAGATTTTACAATTCGGGGAAGGAAACTTCCTGCGGGCCTTTGTGGACTGGATGATCGACAAAGCCAACCAGTCCGGTAAAATGAATCATGGTGTGGCGATCGTACAGCCTATTGCCGGTGGTGAATTCGTACGTGACTTGTTTGCCAAACAGGACAACCTCTATCATGTTTACCTGGAAGGAATAAAAGACAAGCAACCGGTCAAAGAAATATCACTGGTGAAATGTATCACCGGTGTAAACAATCCTTATTCAGATTATAAAAACTACGAATCCATCTTCCTGAGTGAGGAACTGGAAATGATTGTATCCAATACGACGGAAGCGGGTATCCGCTACGAAGAAGGTGATGACCTGAATGCCGAACCACCTGCCTCCTTCCCGGCCAAAATGACTGCCCTGCTGTACAAGCGGTTTAAAAAATTCCAAGGCGACGCATCGAAAGGACTCTCCATTATCTGTTGCGAGCTGATCGAAGACAATGGTTCTACTTTGCGTCAGTATGTTTTAAAGCATGCAGCCGCCAATCAACTCGGCGCAGATTTTGAAAACTGGGTGACTACCAACTGCCATTTCTATGATACACTGGTTGACCGGATCGTTCCTGGCTTTCCAAAAGAAACTATTCATGAAATAAAAGAGGAGATCGGATTTGATGACAACCTGGTGGTGAAAGGGGAATATTTCCATGTATGGGCCATTGGCGGTGACAGCAGCATTAAGCAACTTCTGCCGCTTGACCAGGCCGGTCTGAATGTGCTCTTTATGGATGATATCCGTGAATTCAGGGCGAAAAAGGTCCGGATACTGAACGGCTCCCACACCGGTATGGTGCCGGTAGCCCTGCAACTGGGCTGTGCCACTGTAATGGATGCCTTCAATACCCCCGAAGTGGAAAAATTTATTAATACAATGGTAAGTACGGAAGTATTACCTGTGATTGATGAAGATCCCGAAGAATTGAAAAAGTTTGCCGGTAAAATCCTGGAACGCTTTTACAATCCCTATCTCAAACATTACCTGAAAGATATTTCACTCAACTCACTCTCCAAGTGGGAAACCCGGAACTTCCCGACCGTGAAAGACAATTATACCAAACTCAATAAAAACGCGAGGCTGAACTCATTCTCCTTCGCTGCCTTACTGGTTTTATACAGCGGCAAATCTGAAGTGGACTTTACACCCAATGACACACCGGAGTTTGTGGAATTCATAAAATCCTCATTTGACCCAGGCAATGTAAAAAATTGGGTGGACGCCGTGGTGAAAAATAATAAAATCTGGAAAGAGGATTTCTCCGCATCCCCTTACTTTATTGACGAAGTAGCCGCCAGTGCCTCTGCTATATTGAACGATGGCATGAAAACCGCCCTGACTGCCTTATTAAAATAATTAAAATAAAAAAAGCATCGTATGTCCCAGATTGTTTTAAAAGTTCATCCGAAGGATAATGTAATTGTCGCCTTAAAAGACCTGGCCAAAGGCCAGGCGATTCAATATGAGGGTGCCACTTATATCATGCAGGAAGATATTCCCGCCAAACATAAATTCTTTATGCAGGACATGAAGAAAGGGGAAGCAATCACTATGTATGGCGTGCTGGTCGGGAAAGCGCAAACGGATATCGCACAGGGTGCGCGGATGTCCACTGAAAACACCAAACACGCAGCAGAGCCTTATACTTACCGCAAAGTGGATATTACCTGGCAGGCACCGGATGTTTCTAAATTCAAAGGAAGAACCTTTAACGGTTACCACCGTCCGGATGGCCGGGTGGGCACCGCCAATTACTGGCTTTTTGTCCCCACGGTATTCTGTGAAAACAGGAATATGGACGTGATCCGTGAAGCCATGCACAATGAACTGGGATATGCCGTTACGGATAAATATAAAAGTTATACCCACCAATTGCTGGAAGCAATGAATCAAGGTGAAGATCTTTCTTCCGTCAGCCTGGCCCCCGCTCCTTCGGCTGCCAAAAATGCAAACAGGCCCTTTAAAAATGTGGACGGTATCAAATTCCTCAATCACCAGGGTGGTTGTGGTGGTATCCGGCAGGATGCTGCCGTATTGAGTAAACTTTTGGCTGCCTATGCGGATCATCCGAATGTAGCCGGAGTTACCGTACTCAGTCTGGGTTGTCAGAACTTACAGACTCAGGATTTTCTGAATGATCTCAAAGCCCTGAATCCGGCATTTGACAAACCCATGTTCATTTTTGAACAGCAACAGTCACAAAGCGAGGAGCAATTGATTGCTGATGCCATCCGTAAAACATTTGAAGGATTGGTGGAAGCCAATAAAATGGAACGCAAACCTGCCCCGTTGGATAAAATGTGTCTCGGTGTGAAATGCGGTGGCAGTGATGGCTTTAGTGGTATTTCCGCAAATCCGGCAGTAGGATATGCTTCCGATCTGCTGGTAGCCCTGGGAGGTAAAGTATTACTGGCTGAATTCCCCGAGCTCTGCGGAGCCGAACAAAACCTGATCGATCGTACCATCGAAGAAGATGCGGCAAAAAAATTCATCAAACTGATGTCGGCGTACAGCGATTCAGCAGAAAAAGCCGGCAGCGGTTTCCATATGAATCCTTCTCCCGGTAATATCAAAGACGGATTAATTACTGACGCGATAAAAAGTAATGGAGCGGCATTAAAAGGCGGTACATCACCCGTCGTGGATGTACTTGATTATACTGAAGTGGTAAAGAAACCCGGCCTTAGGCTCGTGTGTACACCCGGTAATGACGTGGAAGCCACCACCGGTAAAGCGGCCAGCGGTGCCACCCTGATTCTGTTCACCACCGGACTGGGCACACCCACCGGTAACCCGGTTTGTCCTACGATCAAAGTATCCACCAACAGTAACCTGACCAAACGAATGAATGATATCATTGATATTGACTGTGGCCCGGTGATCGATGGTGAAAAGACCATTCCCCAGATGGGAGAGGATATCCTGGACTATTGCATTAAAGCAGCCAGTGGCGAAGTGATTCCCAAAGCGGTGTTGCTGAACCAGGATGATTTTATTCCCTGGAAGAGAGGGGTATCATTATAAAAGGAATAAATAAACAACAGACGATGGAAAATATGTTTTCACTGAAAGGAAAAGTAATCATTGTAACAGGAGGCACCGGTGTACTGGGTCATGCTTTTATAAAAGCACTTGCTGCTGCCGGTGCCATTGTAGGTGTATTGGGCCGGAACCAGGCAAAAGCCGAAGAGCGGGTGAAAGAAATCACCGATGCGGGCGGGGAAGCCATGGTACTGATCGCGGATGTGCAGGAGGAAGCACAACTGGTGGAATGCCGGAAAAAAATAATTGATCAATACGGAAAAATAGACGGCCTGGTAAACGGTGCCGGAGGCAATGTACCTGAAGGCATTCTTCAACCCGCAGATGATATTTTTTCCATGAGTGCTGCTGGCATGAAAAAAGCATTGGACATGAATGTCTGGGGCAGTGTAATTCCTACTCTTGTTTTTGGGAAAGCCATTGCTGAAAACGGCGGTGGCAGCATTGTCAACATCTCCTCGGTCAGCGTGGACCGTACATTAACCAAAGTGATGGGCTACAGCCTGGGCAAAGCGGCGATTGAAATGTTTAATAAATGGTTTGCGGTGGAACTGGCCAACCGGTATGGTGATAAAATCCGGATGAATGCCATCATCCCTGGTTTTTTCCTGACTGAACAAAACAGGTTGTTGCTGACGGATGGCAAAGGCAATCTTTCTGAAAGAGGCAACCTGATCATCGCAGGGACACCGTTTAAAAAATTTGGTGATCCGAAAGATCTGGCAGGCGCCCTCGTTTACCTGATGAGTGATGCTTCTTCGTTTGTAACCGGTACCACCATTAAAGTGGATGGTGGCTTTACCGCATTCAGCGGCGTGTAAGAAAACAACTGAACTGTGCAATGATGCACTAAATATAAAATGTAACAGAATGAAAAAGTTCCTGGATGAAAATTTCCTGCTGCACAATAAAACCGCGCAGGATCTTTATCATGGCTATGCCAAAGACATGCCCATCATTGACTATCACAATCATCTTCCCCCCAACGAAATGGCAGAAGATAAACAATTCGACAATATCACCCGTGTATGGCTGAATGGCGACCACTACAAATGGAGGGCCATGCGTACCAACGGGGTGGATGAATCCTATATCACCGGTGATAAATCCGACTGGGAAAAATTCCAGGCCTGGGCTGCCACTGTTCCTTACACCTTACGCAACCCCCTTTATCACTGGACGCACCTTGAACTCCAGCGTTATTTCGGCATCACGGATATCCTGAATGCCGATACGGCAAAAGCGGTTTATGATAAGGCATCTGACCTGCTGCAGACCAAGGAATACAGTGTACGCAGCCTGCTGGAAAAAATGAACGTGAAAGTGGTTTGTACCACCGATGATCCGGTGGACAACCTGGAATATCATCAACAGATCCGTCAAAGCGGCTGGAGTGTGAAAGTGCTGCCGGCATTCAGACCTGACAAAGCTATGAATGTGGACAGCGTGGCCGGCTTTAACAACTACCTGACCCTGCTGGAGAAAGCATCCGATGTCTCCATCAGTACGTATAACGATTATCTCACCGCCCTGAAGAAAAGACATCAGTTCTTCGTGGAGCATCAGAGCAGTATCAGTGATCATGGACTGGAAGAGATCTATGCTGAAGAATATACCAGCACAGAGATTGCCGGTATTTTTGCCAAGATCCGTACCGGAGGCGAACTCAGTCTCCTGGAAAACCGCAAATTCAAATCAGCCATGCTGGTGAACTTTGCTGAATGGGACTGGGAAAAAGGATTTGTTCAGCAATACCACCTCGGTGCCCTGCGCAACAATAACAGCCGCCGGCTGAGTCAGCTCGGTGCAGATACCGGGTGGGACAGTATCGGTGATTTCTCCCAGGCCAGGGCTTTGTCCACCTTCCTCGACCGGCTTGATAAAAATAATACACTGGCCAAAACCATTATCTATAACCTGAATCCTGCCGACAATGAACTTTTCGCGACGATGATCGGCAATTTCAATGATGGTTCCTCAGCCGGTAAGATCCAGTGGGGTTCCGCCTGGTGGTTCCTGGATCAGAAAGACGGCATGATCAAACAACTCGATGCACTCAGCAATATGGGACTGGTCAGCAAGATGGTTGGCATGCTCGCTGACAGCCGCAGTTTCCTCTCCCCCCCGCGCCATGAATATCTCCGCAGTTTATTGTGTAACCTGTTCGGGCAAGAAGTGGATAACGGGGAACTGCCCAATGATCTTCCCTGGATCGGAAAAGTGATTCAGGATATCTGTTACAACAACGCAAAAAACTATTTCAACTGGCAGATACTGGATGAAAAAGCAGCGGTCAGCAATAAAGTGGTCTGACCGGCAGAAGGGCTCATTCGTTGAGGAATTGTGTAAAGGAATAAAAAATAAAAACGCAGCACAGGCCGGCATCGATACCGGCAATCTTCGGTATCGATACCAGAAAAAAATAAACTTCCGGTAACCCGTTTTCCTTTGTCAAGGATGTACCTTACAGGAGTAAATTAATTGATCAGTAAACAAACAGCATTCATGAATACTTTAGCATTATTCAACCTTTCAGGTAAAACAGCATTGGTAACCGGATGTGATACCGGCCTTGGCCAGGGAATGGCACTCGCCCTTGCAGAAGCAGGTGCCAATATTGTCGGCGCCTCGATTGTGGACGATTATTCTGCCACGAAAGAAGCGATCGAAGCCACCGGGCGCACGTTCACCTATCACAAAGTGGATATCGGTGACCGGGATGCCCTCTATGCCTTTATCAATAAAGTAAAAGCGGAAAATAAAATTGATATCCTGGTCAACAATGCCGGGATCATCATGCGTAAGCCGGCTGCTGAACATCCCGATGAATACTGGGATAAAGTAATAGCCATCAACCTGGATGCACAGTTCATCATTGGCCGTGAATTCGGGAAGCACATGATTGAAAACGGGGGTGGTAAAATCATCTTTACCTGTTCCCTCCTGAGTTTCCAGGGCGGTATCAATGTACCCGGTTATACAGCCAGTAAATCGGCAGTTGCCGGCCTGGTACGTGCTTTTGGTAATGAATGGGGCAGCAAGGGTGTTTGTGTAAATGGTATTGCCCCGGGCTATATCGCCACGAATAACACACAGGCCCTGCGTGAAGATCCGGAAAGAAGCAAGTCCATCCTCGACCGGATTCCGCTCAGTCGCTGGGGTGTGCCTGCTGACTTCAAAGGCCCCGTGGTATTCCTGGCTTCTGCTGCATCTGATTATGTAAATGGTACTATCCTCTTCGTTGATGGCGGATGGATGGCCCGCTAAACACTGACAAATGAAAAAGACAATAAAAAATACAGTCCCGCAACTCAAGGATTATAATACCAACACCTATATGGATGGCGGCATGGAAATCCGTTTTGCTATTGGTCCGGAAGAAACCAAAAAACTCGACACAGAGAAACTGGCGGAAAACTTCCTGGTCAAAGACCTGATGACTGCAGATACACTTAAACTCGTATACTCCCATTATGACCGAGTGATCATCGGGGGAGCCAGTCCGGTAAACAAAACACTTACCCTGCCCAATCATCCCGAACTACGGGCTGAGTACTTCCTGGAAAGAAGAGAACTGGGCATTATCAATGTAGGTGGTTCCGGAACCGTTACTGCAGATGGAAAGAAATATAAAGTGGAACAACTCTCCTGCCTGTACCTGGGTAAAGGAACCAAAAATGTAAGTTTTGCTTCCGCTTCTAAAAAGAACCCGGCTTTGTTTTACCTGCTGTCATCCCCGGCACATGCCAGCTACCCGGTAACCTTGTTTACCAAGGAGCAGGCCTCCCCGGTGGAACTGGGTGCCCCTGAAACAGCGAATAAAAGAACCGTTTATAAATACATCCACCTGGATGGCATTAAAAGTTGTCAGCTCGTCATGGGATTGACCACCATCGCTTCCGGAAGTGTATGGAATTCCATCCCGCCACATACACATACCCGACGGATGGAAGTGTATTTCTATTTTGGTCTGCCTGAAGAACATCGCATCATGCACTTCATGGGCAATCCGAAAGAAACACGCCATATGGTAGTGGCCAATCATGAAGCCGTGATCTCGGCTCCCTGGAGCACCCACTATGGTTGCGGCACCACCAATTATGGATTTATCTGGGGCATGGCCGGTGAAAACTTAGTATATACAGATATGGACCCGGCGCCTGTGGCCAGTTTACTATAGTATGAAGAAAGTATGCTGCTTTGGTGAACTCTTATTGCGACTCCCGCCGGCCAATGGCGGGGAATGGCTTCGTCATAACCAACTGCCTGTTTTTGTAGGCGGTGCGGAACTGAACGTAGCCACCGCATTAGCCACCTGGCAGGTACCGGTGAAATATTGCACGGCATTGCCGGATAATATCATTTCAAAAGATATCCGGGATTACCTGGACCAGAAACATATTGATACCTCCTCCGTCATTCTCTCCGGCGAACGCATCGGCCTTTACTATTTAAAGGAAGGAGCCGATATGAAAAGCCATGAGAATGTGTTTGACCGGAAGTATTCTTCTTTTTCCACCCTGGGTACCGGCATTGTGGACTGGGATGCTATTCTCAGCGATGTATCCTGGTTTCATTTCAGTGCCATTGCACCGGCCGTAAGTGCTTCCGCTGCTGCCCTGTGTAAAGAAGCCCTGGAAGCGGCAAAGAAAAAGAATATTACGATCTCCGTAGACCTGAATTATCGTTCGCTTCTATGGAAATACGGCAAACAACCGGTGGAAGTGATACCCGGACTCGTGCAGTACTGTGATGTAATCATGGGGAATATCTGGGCCGCCAATACCCTGCTCGGTATACCTCTGAACGAGGAACTGATTGCGGCTAAATCATTTACCACGCATGCCACCGTCACTGCACAGGAAATTTTTAAACAGTACCCAGGCAGTCAATGGATGGCTAACACTTTCCGCTTTGATGGCAAAGCGGATGAGATCCGATATTACGCCACGCTCGATACCCGGACAACACAAGTGGTATCGCCGTTATTTCAGACGGATTCCATTGTTGATAAAGTGGGCAGCGGGGATTGTTTTATGGCCGGGCTGATTTATGGCCTGATTTCCGGAAATCCGGCCGATGAAATCATCAGTTTTGCAGCAGCAGCGGCCTTTGCCAAATTGCAGGAAAAAGGCGATGCCACGCATAACAGTGTGGAGACTATAAAATCGTATTTACAAAATCCAGTTTTTAATTAATAAGACATTATTCAATCAACACAAAAATTCGACGACATGAGCAAGAAAGTAGTAACCCTCGGTGAGATCATGCTGCGTTTATCCACCCCCGATTTCAAACGTTTTGTACAAGCCGATACCTTTGATATCACCTATGGAGGTGGCGAAGCCAATGTGGCTGCAGCCCTGTGTAACTATGGTCTGAACGGCACATTTGTAACCAAAGTTCCCAATAATCCGATCGGTCAGAGTGCCATTAACCACCTGCGCCGTTATGGAGTAGATACTCAGTTTGTAGCCCGGGGTGGTGAACGTCTCGGTATATATTTCCTGGAAACCGGCGCCTCCATGCGTGCCTCCCAGGTAGTGTATGACCGTGCCGGGGCCTCTATCGCGGATGTGAACCTGGGTGAATTTGACTGGGATAAAATTTTTGATGGTGCTGACTGGTTCCATACCACCGGTATCACCCCTGCCCTGAGTGATAAAGCTGCTGCATTGGCGGAAGCAGCCCTCAAAGCCGCCAAAGCAAAAGGCATCACCACCAGTATTGACCTGAACTACCGGAAGAAACTCTGGACGAAAGAAAAAGCCCGTGAAGTGATGACCCGTCTCTGCCATTTTGTGGATGTATGTATCGGTAACGAAGAGGATGCTGATACTACCTTAGGTTTCAAAGCTGGTGAAACGGATGTTACCAAAGGTGAGCTTCACCTGGATGGTTACAAAGATGTATTCCAGCAGATGAAAGCCAAATTCGGTTTCAAATTCATTGCTTCCTCGCTGCGCGAGAGCCATAGTGCCAGCGATAACGGCTGGAGTGCGCTGGTATACGACGGAACTGATTTCTACCATACCAAAAAATACAATGTGCGGATCGTAGACCGGGTGGGTAGTGGCGACAGTTTTGCCAGCGGCCTGATCTATGGTCTCGTTACCGGTATGTCCATGCCTGATGCCGCTGAATTCGGTGTAGCCGCTTCCGCGCTCAAGCATACCATCCCCGGTGATCTGAATCATGCTACATTGGGTGAGGTGAAGGATCTGATGAAGGGAGATGGGTCTGGTCGTGTGCAGAGATAGTCGCCCTTCGATACGCCGAGCATTTTTTGTTGAACCCCTGAAGTATTACTAAACGGCTACTCAGGGTGACAACGGCCTCTTGTCATCCTGAGCGTGTCGAAGGATGAGCGTGTCGAAGGATGAGTGTGTCGAAGGATGAGCGTTGAACGAACTCACCACTCACCACTGACCACTCACCTCATATTTTTTAAAATAAAATAATTTTATGATCATAGATACATTAGCAAACGCACCGAAGTACTTCTCCCTCCACCCCCTGTTCGAAAAAGCCTTCGCCTTTATCAGCAGCACCTATCTGGCCAATGCGCCGGATGGCAAATCTGAAATCAGCGAAGGACTGAAAGCGATCTTCAGTAATGCCCAGGGTAAGACCGCCGAAGCCAGCCTGTCCAAGTTTGAATGTCATAATAAGAATATAGACATCCAGCTTTGTATCAACGGTGTGGAAACCATCGGCTGGACACCCCGGGAGAAATGCGTAACACCCAATGGTGATTACAACGAAGAAAAAGATGTGCAGCTCTACCACGATAAGGCGGATACGTTTTTCCAGCTCAGCAACGGCCAGTTCGCGATCTTCTTTCCCGAAGATGTGCATGCACCGATGATCGCGGAGGGAGTGGTGAAGAAGTTAGTTATAAAAGTGAAGATATGAATCAGTCGGTAGTCGGGAGTTAGTAGTCGGGAGTCCCTCCTGAGAAATAACTTCAAATTACCGGAGAAACCTTTTCATAAGAACTAATCGTTTTTATAATTAATGACTGGAACAGATTTTAAGCAACTTCGAACTATAGATTTTTTAATTTTTACTTTTGAATTTTGAATTATACTACTATGAGTAATACCAAAAAAATAACCGACGCCATCATCGCCCAGGGCATCCTCCCGCTCTACTTTAATCCCAGTGAGGAAATAAGTCTGGAAACCCTGAAAGCGGTTTACCGGGCCGGTATCAAAGCGGTGGAATACACCAACCGCG
This sequence comes from uncultured Chitinophaga sp., assembly GCA_964650455.1. Taxonomy (GTDB): domain Bacteria; phylum Bacteroidota; class Bacteroidia; order Chitinophagales; family Chitinophagaceae; genus JJ008. The sequence continues at coordinate 17,533 of CAZYTV010000042.1, forward strand.
GGGATGCTGCTTTAAGCAATTTTAAAAAAATGGTGCAACTGCGTAATGCCGAAATGCCCGGTTTATTACTGGGTGTGGGCACTATTAAAAACATGGGTCATGCCAATGATTATATGGCTGCCGGAGCCGACTTCCTGGTCAGTCCGGGATTTGTACCCGATGTTGCTGCTTACTGTGTGGCCAATGATATATTTTATGCCCCGGGTTGTATGACTCCTACAGAGATCATTGCCGCAGAAAATGCGGGAATCGGTTTTATCAAATTATTCCCCGGAAATATGCTCGGAACCGAGTTTTTAACCACAATTAAAGATATCTTCCCTAAGCTGTTGTTTATGCCCACCGGTGGTGTGGATACCACCAGGGAGAGTATCGAAAGCTGGTACAAAGCCGGTGTTTGTGCCGTGGGTATGGGCAGCAAACTGATCAGCAAGAAACTCATGGAAGCCAGAGATTACGCGACCATGGAAAGCGAAACAAAAAAAGTGCTGGAACTGATTGCCAGTGTTAAGAAATAATCACCAATCACAAATAACTGAACATGATTAAAGCCATAGGAAAATACCGCTGGACCATCTGCACGCTATTATTTTTTGCCACTACGGTCAACTACCTTGACAGGCAGGTATTGAGTCTGCTCAAGCCATCACTGGAAGAAAAATTCGGCTGGACCAACAGTCAGTATGCGAATATAGCGGCTGCCTTCCAGTTCACCTATGCCATATCGATGCTGTTTGCGGGCCGGATCATTGATAAACTGGGTACCAAAAAAGGATATACCTGGGCCATCGTGCTTTGGAGTATCGGCGCCATTATCCATGCACTGGCCATCCCCATCGGAGAGGGACTGATGAGCACGCTGGGATGGATTGGTATTGCGGCGGTACCGGTATCTGTGCTTGGATTTATGTTTTCCCGTGCCATATTGGCGATTGGTGAAGCGGGTAACTTTCCGGCTGCCATTAAAGCAACAGCAGAATATTTCCCCAAGAAAGAACGATCTTTTGCCACCGGTATTTTTAACTCTGGTGCCAATGTGGGTGCGATACTTGCCCCCCTTTCCGTTCCCTGGATTGAGGAACATTGGGGCTGGCAGGCAGCGTTTCTGCTGATTGGTGGCATTGGATTTCTCTGGATGTTTTTCTGGTTGTTTTATTATGAAAAACCCGAAGAGCAAAAAAGAATGTCTCCGGAAGAACTGGCCTATATCAACAGTGATCATGACGAAAACGTGGTGGCTGCTTCCGGTAATACCGAAAAAATTGCCTGGACCAAACTGCTTGGTTATAAGCAAACATGGGCCTTCACCTTTGGTAAGTTTATGACGGATGGTGTATGGTGGTTCTTCCTCTTCTGGCTTCCCGCCTATCTGAAAGACCAGTATCATATGACCGGTACAGAAATAATGATCCCGCTGGCGGTACTTTACAGCATGACGATGTTTGGCAGTATCGGTGGTGGTTATTTCCCTACTTATTTTATCAATAAAGGTCATACTCCCTACGATGGCCGGATGAAAGCGATGCTGCTGATTGCGGTAATACCACTGGTGGTACTGGCTGCACAACCGCTTGGCAGTATTTCTTACTGGATGCCTGTACTGCTGATTGGTATCGGCGCATCTGCCCACCAGGCCTGGAGTGCCAATATCTTTACTACGGTAAGCGATATGTTTCCCAAAAAAGCGATCGGATCAGTAGTTGGTATTGGCGGCATGGCCGGTGGTATCGGTGGGGTGATCATCACCAAGATCGGGGGTGCACTTTTCGATCATTACAAGGCCCTGGGACATATTGAAACCGGGTACACCATTATGTTTGCCTTCTGTGCGGTGGCCTACCTGATTGCCTGGGTGGTCATGAAGAGCCTGGTGCCGAAATATAAAATCATTACCGACCTGTAAGGGATACCCGCAAATTAATTGATCTGATACGGCACCTGCAGTTTCGCAAGTGCCGTATTTTTTTAAATAACCGTTGCCGAAACGACTCAGTCTATGAAGAAGAAATTCTTTTCAGCTATCCTGTTGTGTATTTGCCTCACTACCCTGCATACAAATGCCCAATTCGTCAAAACAATGGTAACTGCACAACCAGGCGCATTCCCCTTGATCAGCAGCAATCATGTCCCTCCCATCCTTACCGATACCGCCGATGCGGAAGTGATCCGTATTGCCGCAAAAGTACTGGCATCGGATATTGAACTGGTCAGCGATAACAAACCAATGCTGATTACCGTTGCAAGGAAAGAACCCTACCTGATCATTGCCGGTACAACAGGGAAGTCTGCTTATATCGACCACCTGGTAAAAACAAAAAAACTGGATGTAACGCCTATCTCGGGTAAATGGGAATCCTTTCTCATCACGACCATCAATAACCCGATGCCGGGCGTTAAACAGGCATTGGTGATTGCCGGTTCTGATCCGAGGGGCACCGCCTATGGTTTATTTGAACTATCAAGAGCCGCCGGTGTATCACCCTGGGTATGGTGGGCGGATGCAATACCCGTACAACAGAATAATTTATTTATCCTCCCCGGAACTTTTTGTTCAAAAGAACCTACAGTAAAGTTCAGGGGCATTTTTCTCAATGATGAAGACTGGGGACTACAGCCCTGGGCCGCTAAAACCTTTGAACCGGAGACCGGGGATATCGGCCCTAAAACCTATGCGAAAATATTTGAACTCCTGCTCCGCCTGCGGGCCAATATGATCTGGCCGGCGATGCACGATTGTACCAGGGCTTTCTTCAGCATTCCCGGGAATACCAAAGTGGCCGCTGACTATGCTATACTGATCGGCAGTTCCCATGCCGAACCCATGCTCCGTAATAATGTGAGTGAATGGAATGAAAAAACCATGGGACATTTCAACTATATCAGCAACCGTGACTCCGTTCTGAAATACTGGAAAGAACGGGTGAAAGAAAGCAAGGGGATCAATGCCATGTACAGTATGGGCATGCGGGGTGTGCATGACAGTAAGATGGAAGGCGTGAAAGACAATAAAGAAGCCGTTCCTCTTTTAGAAAAAATAATCAGTGATCAGCGTGAACTGCTGACCCGTTATATCAATAAGGATAAAACGGCCGTGCCGCAGGTATTCACCGCTTATAAGGAAGTACTGGATATTTATGATAACGGGCTGAAACTGCCGGAGGATATCACCCTGGTATGGCCCGATGATAATTATGGTTATATCCAGCGACTGAACAACGAAGAAGAAAGTAATCGTTCCGGAGGCAGTGGGGTCTATTACCATGCTTCTTACTGGGGTCGTCCGCATGATTATCTCTGGCTCTCTTCCACCCACCCTGCCCTGATACAGGAGGAAATGATGAAGGCTTATGACAATGGCAGTAAAGCCCTCTGGGTGCTGAATGTGGGTGATATTAAACCGCTGGAGTACAATATTGAACTTTTCCTGGATATGGCTTATGATGCCCGTCCTTTTAGAAATAAGCATCACGCCAAAAGTCATTTACTGCAATGGACAACGAAATTATTTGGCAAGGTACATGCTTCCCCGCTTACGGGAGTATTATGGGATTATTACCAGCTTGCTTTTCAACGACGACCCGAATTGATGGGCTGGAGCCAGACTGAACCCACAACAAAAACCAATTATACGCAGTTCAATCATTTCTATTACGGAGATGAAGCGCAGATACGGATCGACCGCTACCAGCAACTGGAAAATAAAGCAGCGGCCATCCGGAAAAGAATGCTACCCAAGGACCAGGCAGCATACTATCAGCTCGTTTATTACCCGGTAAGAGGAGCTTCCTTAATCAATAAGAAATTCCTGTACCGGGATAAGACTGCTCTTTATGCAAAACAAAACAGGCTGAGTGCCTTTGATTATGCACAATTATCAAAAGCGGCTTTTGACAGTATACTATTGGAAACAGATTATTATAACAACCAGTTATCCGGCGGCAAATGGAAAAACATCATGTCGATGCAGCCCCGGAAGCTTCCGGTTTTCCTGGAACCCGATATTCCGTCAATAACCATTGATGAAACTGCCGGCTGGGGTATTGCCCCGGAAGGTTGGGTAAACAAAGATTCTTCATTACTTAATAATAAAACCGGCTATCAACTACCGGGTTTCGATCCGCTGAACCGGCAGCAGTATTTTATTGATCTGTTTATCAACAACCAGCAGGCGCTTGACTGGACCGCCACAGTTTCCGCTCCCTGGATTAAGCTATCCCGGGTTAAGGGCCGTATCAGCCCGGAAACGGGTCATCAACAAACCAGGATCCTGGTATCGGTGGACTGGAGCAAACTGCCTGTAACAACAGCCACAACTGGTACAATCCGTTTTACCGGGGCCGGTAAGGAATATTCGGTTTCAGTAAAGGCCAACCGCTTAAACAGTAAAGGGTTCAGGGGCTTTATAGAGAACAATGGCTATGTATCAATACAGGCCAGTCATTACAATTGGATAAAGCAACAATACGCCAGCACCTGGGAGAAAGAACCCGGAACCGGATATAATGGGGAAACCCTCCGGTCCGGCTGGAAGACTGTCACCAATCCGGAAATGCTGAAAGACAGTAGCTGGATCAAATCCAATTGTTCCGTGGCGGAATATGATTTTTATACATTTACTGCAGCCAGTGCATCACTTACTGTCTTTAGTATCCCCACGCACCCGCTCAACAACCGTTTCAGTATGCGGTATGCCGTCTCCGTGGATAATGGTCCCCTGCAAATTGTAGACTTCCGTACTTTCGGTCGCAGTGAGGAATGGAAGCAGCAGGTGCTGAGGAACCGGGCTGAACGCAAAATAAACCTTACGTACCTGGACAAAGGCCCGCATCGTTTACGGGTTTATGCCCTCGATCCCGGTGTGCTGCTGGATGCGCTGCTGATTGACCTGGGGGGATTGAAGAAGGGGTATGGGGTGATAAAGGAAACAAACTGAGACCGGCGTATTTTAATTATTTTTCCAGCATGTCATTCAACTCCCGGCTTATAACATTTCTCCTGGCACTTTCCGCCTACCTGCTTTTCGCCTTTCAATGGACCAATACCTATTTGTCAGCCTGGTATGCCAATCTACCTGAAGAGACACAGTATTTAAAAGGAGCTCATACCAATACCTATATTTATTATGCCTGGCTCTGGGGCGGTACATTCCTGTTATTCCTGGTACTCAGTATTATTTATCTTGTTCAGGAAAAAGCTTCACGTATGCTGATCTATCTCCTGAGTGCCAATCTCTTCTCTTCCCGATCTTATACTTTTCTGTTCTCATCAGATTTTCCCAATTGGCGGAATACGGGTTGGTCTGATTCTTTGATGCTTTGTTTGCTGGCGGTA
>CAZYTV010000043.1:0-22768 GCA_964650455.1 uncultured Chitinophaga sp.
GTGCGGTGGTCACCGTGAGCTTGCCGAAGGGTGCTTCGACAAGCTCATGCTTCGACAAGCTCAGCATGACACGGAGCATCAGCATTCTTCAATCAGTCTTTCTAAAACCCTATCACCAGCTTCTTCCCCTCATACTCCACTTTACGGGTATCCCCACCTGTGGGCTGATCCCCGGTTCCCTGTTTATCATTTACAATAAGTATCCGGAAATGACGCTTTTCGAGCATACCGGGAAACAATCCGCTGCGGTCGGCGATGCTGAGCTGTTTCTTTTTATCATTCCAGGAAAAGCGGATCTGGCTGTAGCTACCCCTTTCATAATTGTAATTGTCATTCTCATCTTCATACAACACAAACTCGCCATCGGCACCGGGATAGATGCGGAGCTCGAGGTCATCCCATTTTTTCTCGGTGGCATACTGTACATCGGGGCCGAAGGGAAGAATACTCCCGGCTTTTAAATAGAGCGGTAGAATATCCAGTGGGGTTTCTTTATTGATGGTTTGCCCGCCTGTATGTACAGTCCCGGTCCAGAAATCAATCCAAGAAGTGCCCGCAGGCAGGTACACTTGTTTTGAACGGGTAACTGCATAGTCAGCGGAGAACAGCGTGTCTTTTTCATTCATGCCTGTTGGCTTTGCATACTGGCGTTCGGTTACCGGAGCCACCAACAGTGAGCGGCCAAACATAAACTGATCATTGATATCGAGTGCTTTTTTATCCTTCACAAAATCCATCACCAGGGCCCGCATCATGGAGGAATGATCATGGGTTACTTGCCAGGCGGTGGAATAGATATAGGGCAATAAGCGGTAACGGAGACGGATGTATTTTTCTATAGCATCATAAACGGGTTCACCCTTGCTGCCGAACTGCCAGATCTCACGGGGTGCATCGGTACCATGCGAACGCATCATGGGACAAAAAGTTCCGAACTGCAGCCAGCGGGTGTAGAGCTCACGGTAATCAGCATTGGCGAGTGGTTTGCGGAACTGATTCAGGAAGAATCCCCCGATATCACTGTTCCAGTACGGTATACCGGTGAGAGAGAAATTGAGTCCGGCGGAGATCTGGTTGCGCAGTGCATTCCAGGATGCGGTCACATCGCCCGACCAGGTATTGGCACCATAGCGTTGCTGTCCGGCAAATGCGGAACGCGTGAGAATGAAAATGCGTTTGGAGGAATCCACCTGCCGCTGATGGGTAAACACACCTCCAACGGTCATCAGCGGAAACGCATTGCGCACTTTGCGGAAGGAGCCGAGATAAGTTTGGTTGTTGAGGTCTTCCTCTTTGAAGTCCATATGATCCGGTTCCGATGAATCCATCCACCAGGCATCGAGTCCGAGGGCAAGCATTTTACTTAAATATTTCCAGTAGATATCTCTTGCCTGCGGATTGTAGGGATCATAGACTTTTACTCCGGAGGGATACTCACGCAGCGGCGGCCACTTGTCCACCCCGGAGAGCGGCCAGGTGCCGAAGTTCATCAGGGCCTTGATGGAATCCAGTTCGCGGTATTGTTTGGTCTCGGGACCAAAGGAGTTCCAGATAGAAATGGCCATATGTGCATTGAGGCCATGGATATCGCTGAGCATTTTATTGGGGTTGCCAAAATCAGGATTGAGAAACTCCATCGCATTCCACAAATAATTACTGCTCCAGTATTGCCAGTCCTGGATGATACCATCAAGCGGCACACCCAGTTGACGGTAACGGCGCACTACGTCAACCGGTTCTTCCTGTGTCTTGTAGCGTTCCTTACTCTGCCAGAAGCCAAAGGTCCAGAGCGGCAGCATGGGCGAAGCGCCGGTGAGGGTTCGCATTCCCGCGATCACGGCATCGGCATTCTTTCCTTTAATGAAGTAGTAGTCGATCCCTTCGCCCACTTCGGAACTGAAGGAAGTGGCTGAAGGATCATCGGTGAAAACCGTGGGAGAATAATTGTCCCAGAAGATTCCGTACCCTTTTGCCGAGAGAAAGAAGGGCACATAGTCTTCGGTATTGTCCTGGATCATTTTCAGCGTGAGATTACGCTGGATCATTTTTCCTTTTTGTTGCTGCCCGAGTCCGTAGATCGCTTCATCTGCATCCAGCAGATAGGTTTGTTTTACACTCAGGGTTGGCTGACCGGCATCATTGAAGGGCGTGAAGCGGGCGCCATCGGGTTGTTCACGCAGGAGCGGACTGCCATTGGCTGAAGTAAATGAAAGCGCGCCTGTATTCAGGTCCAGCATTGCACTCAGCTCCGTTGTTTTCAAGGTTAGAGTCGTGCCCTTTGTTTTGATACTGTACGGCGTGATCACCGGGCTTGCAGTAACAGAGAGACTTTGCGGGTTGAATGTTTTCTCCTTCGGGTATTTTTTCACACGGATGGTACCGGGGCTGTATACCTGCAGTTCGGTGATATGGTCTTTACCAACAACGCTGAAGCCGGTTGGCGTTTTTTGAACCGGGGCGTGCTGGCTGTGGCTGATGAGCGTGAAGGCGAATGAGAGGAAGAGGATAATTGATTTAAGAAACGTGTTCATGATAGATTGGTTTGGATAGAACAAGTTGAATTAAGTATGAAGTGCTGAATGGGTCTTTTCAGTTGTTGCCGATAACCCGACTTTGCTTCAGATGATACTCCTCTTAGCAGGTCTTCATTTTTTTGATTGTTATTCGCTATTAATAACTTCACAAACTATTATTGTATTCTTGTCATATACATATACCAATTCCACTCCCAGGTTTTTCCATGGTCATCTGAAAACGCCTGGCTCCAAATGGGGTTATCTTTATTTCTGGCATCCCATCGAAATACCACTAAAATATCTTTTCCGTTCAATTTATCTTTTGTTATAAAATGTCCAACTCTATTTTCAAATGATCCTAAAACCGGCGGGTCCAATTTTCCTTCGTTTGAGTCTGCCCAATAAATACTCCATAGTTTAGTTTTAGGGTTGAAAAGTCTGACCGTCATCCCTTCAAATGGCTGTTCATCAAATGTCGCAAGAAAATTATCAATATTTCCAATTCCATTCAATACCCGATACATTTCCTGTGTTGATTCAAATTCTATCCATTCTGTACATTGACTTAATCGGGATTTCAGCTTTTTATTAAAAAGCTTCCACTTGCCTTCAAAGAAATCAAAGTCGTGTTTTGACGAAGTAGGGCTTGGAACAATTACTAATTCCCCATTTGTGTCAAAATTTACTTCTGGTATTTCTAAATGGTCATTACTTATCATAATTTTTTTTAAATGAATACTTCATTACAATATCCACAAACGGCAGGGCTTTGTCAATGGACAATGTCCGCCTGAAAGTCGGGCAGCCGACAACAAAAAGTCATTCAAGAGAGAAAGAAGCCATGTCCTTCGGCATTCTTCTACACGCTCAGGATGACAAGCGCTTCCGTCTTTTCTCATCCTTCGGCAAGCCTGCTTGTCCGATAGGCAGACTCCCCGCATTTAGCGGGGCGGGCAGGATGACAACTGCTACTGCTGTCAGGTTCTTCGTGAGTTGAAATCAGCCAGTCTATATTTCTTTCGTTGTATGACATGGAGCTGTTCTGGTTATGTGCTTTGAGTTGTATCTGCTGTTAATCAGGCTTTATCTTAAAATATTTCACATTTTGACTCTATTAAGAATCAAACTTCGAACCATCCCACTCCACTCCCGGGGGAAATAAGTCCGATTTTCTTTTCTTCATTTCGCCGGCGATCAATGCACTCTCTCCGCCCAGTTCTTCCAGTTTTGAAATAATATTCAGGTAACTGGTCTCATCCCTGTTCTGGCTTAACTTAAATACATTGTCGATTTTATCGGCTTTGATCTCAAAACCGGCAATGGCCGGCATCATTTTATCAACGTACGAAGCCGGCAGATTGTCGTAAATGGTTAATGACTCCCGGTTTCCCTTTTCAAATTTCAGGGTGAATTTTCTCATAAACTGAATTAATTCATCCGGGGACATGAAATTCACCGGTCCGCTTATATGCACACTCATATAGTTCCAGGTGGATCCACTTTGCGGGTTGCTGTACCAGGAGGCACTTACATAGGTACTGGGACCGGTAAACACGACAAGTGCGTTGGGATTTTCAACTAAGGCTTTATGGTGGTCCGTATTCCGCATGATATGTCCCTGAATATACAATTCCCCATCCCTTTCCTCCATCAAAAAAGGAATCTGCGTGGCAACGGGCTTACCGGATAAACTACAGCCAGTGAGGAAGGCGAATGGATGCTCTTCCATGAAGTCCAGCATTGCCTGCCTGTCTTTCTCCTTAAAGTATGAAAAATGGTACATGAGTGGTATATTGCTTTGTTAATGGTTCCTGCATACAATTAGTCAAGGTGATACTCTTTTTTCAATAATTCGCTGAGCCGTTGCGCTTTCGCCAGCAGCTTCCTGGCTTCCTTCCGCATGGTTTTATTGAAAACCGTGAGCATGTGTATCCGGTAGTTCAGCCTGAATTTTGACTCGTCGGTCAGGCGGAGGCCGGGATTATCTGCAAGACGGTTTACGTTATTATCCTCATCCCGCATACTGTCCAGCACCACGCCGTCAAAAACTCCTTCGGCGATATTACGGTAATTACCCATCATATCTTCTTCGTCCTGGGTGCCCCACATAAAGGCCCGGACTGACACATCATAGGAAATGATACTATCACTGGTTAGGCTTTTACTGACCAGCCGGAGATTGCCGGCATTTTTCAGTTGCTGCATGGTGCCATCAACCGGTGTAAAACGAAAAGCTACTCCCCGGGTGGCAAAGGAATTGTAATAATAAAGATCATTGCTGTGTAATAATGCTTCCGGGCTGTTCAATAAATGACTGAACGAGTCCAGCATCAGGGCCCTGTCGTTTCTAAGCTGAATAATCGCCGCCAGCCGGCTGATATCGGCCCCGAGGTCGCTGTTCAGTGACTGGATATATTTTTTCTCCCGCTGATGCTCGATAGTATGTTCCAGTTGATATTCTGCTAAAAATCCACAGAACACAGCCAGGAATAGCATGAGGAATTCCCAAAAATAGGATTTCCAGTTTTTCTTTCCGTGCCCTGCATGTGAATGATGATGTACTTCCATATTGTCAGTTGCTTGGGTTGGGGTATTGGTCCCCGGTTCAGTTTCGGGGATGATTTTGTCAGGCAGGTTTTCCGGTGTCACGGGTGCCGGTTTATCGGATTGTTGTTCGTTGCTGTGGTCTGGCATTTATTGTAGTAATAGTTATGGGATCTGGATGTTCTGCTCATAATGCAAATTACCGGCTAATCATTGGCTATATTCCAGGTGGTCAGAAAAGCCAGTTTGACCTGCTGGGATAGCAGCTCATAATTAATCTTATCGGGGGTGTCAGTCGGCTGATGATAGTCTTTACTGAAACCGCAATCGATCCGGATAAAGGGAACCCCCTTGAGGTAAAATGGATACTGGTCAGACCCCATCAGTCTTCGTTGCATATACTGCGGTTGTTCATAGTGACTGTCCAGTTTGAGTGTACCCAGCTTTTCATTGGCACTGTATAATGCTTTACGTAAACCCCGGTTGAGCGAATCCACCACGAGAATATAGGCATAATTGCTGTCGGCCCTTCTGCCGCTGTAAAAAGTATCCACCCGTCCCATCATATCAATATTCAGCACAGCATGTGTTTTTTCAATGGGGAACAGGGGATTCATGGAGAAATGGTAAGAACCCAGCAAACCTTTCTCCTCACCGGTATAGGAAGCAAAAATGATCGTGCGTTTTGGACGGAAACCCTTTTCCACCGCCTTGTTCATCAGCCGGGCTATTTCCATGATGGCCACGGTACCACTGGCGTTATCAACCGCGCCATAATAAATATTGTTCCCGTCTCTCCCCACATGGTCGTGATGCGCAGAAAGGATGATACAGCCGGCCGTGCTATCCGTGCCGTTAATAACTCCGATCACATTGGGGGCCTTTTCTTCGGTGATATCAACCCGGATATGACAGCCAATGGTATTGTTTACTGTAAAGGATTGCGGACGAAGGGTGCTGCTGATCTCACGGGTCAGCCCTTTGATTGTTTTACCCGAAGGGGACAGCAGTTCATTGACTCTTTCTTCGGAAAGCATCAGCACGGGCAGGTTATTGTTCTGTACAAAGGGAATTTTATATACCGTCTGAAAAGCAGATTTTTGTTGTGATGCGGCATCCGCGGCAAAGCGGCTGGCATACATCAATATCAGGGCTGCTCCTTTTTCCCGTAATACAGATTGATAGGAAGCTATCGCGGCGGCCTGTTTGGTACCCGACAGGAAGTAGGTGCCCGTGCTGTCCTGTGGTTGCCCGTTCAGCAGGATCACTGCTTTACCTTTCACATCTATATTGGTAAAATCATTGTAACGGTCGTTCTCAATCCCATACCCGGCAAAGACCACCGGGAGATGATCCAGTTGTACCGTTTCAGCGTTACGCATCCCAAACCCCCAGCCGTTCCAGTTTTCATATTTTTTATTCCCGATGATAAATTCAGCCAGCATCAGGTTCTTTCTGGAAGCAGTTATGGTTTGATAATAGCTGGTCCAGTTGTTATAGGGTGCTACCAGTTTATTTTCTTTAAAACATTGTATGATATATTCGGAAGCGAGACTATCCCCCCTGCTGCCCATATCCCGGCCTTCCAGTTGTTCGCTGGCCAGGTAGTAGAGATTCTTTTTTAGCCGTTCAATTGAAATTTTCGACGCAATCTTTTGTAGTTGTTTAGGCTGTCCGAAGGAAATGGTACTTATAAGCAGTAAGACAAGGGGGAGAATCCTCATGTGGTGGTTTTTGTTGGTTTTAATGGTTGGTCAGGCAAGAGCTACACCTGCGATTCCTGGTTTCGAATTTAACTCCTATTCAGCGTATGGCAATGGGTTTTTTGGAGAGGCGAGAAACGAGAAGGGAACAGCCCTTTCTAACAGCAATCACTTCAAGGCACGTCAGTCGTACTTCGTACTTCGTACATGGTCGGGTGTCGGGGCCTTCAATTTCGCCTGCCCGCCGTAGTGAAACGAAGGAGGGAGCGCAGCGAGGAAACTTCTCCCAAGGTTAGGTGGTTGCTTCGCTAAATACAAGTTTCCTCACTTCGTTCGGAATGACAGGGCTTGGGGGGGGAGAGTAAGTAAGATTTCTCGCTACGCTCGAAATGCCAGTAACAGTACATTTTTCAGACAAACCACCTTAGAATGGGCTGTTTCCTTCTCGTTTCTAGTTTCTAGCTTCTCGCTTCTATGAATACAAGGTTCCTCACTTCGTTCGGAATGACGGGGCTTGGGGGGGAGGTGAGTCAACAGCCCCTGCTATGAAAGCTGTCTAAACGTCTAAACGCTTCTTTAATATTTTTTCTGCTTTCAGGCTCCTAAACAACTAAACTATTCGTGAGTGAGTAGTGAGATCAGCAGCTCTTTTGGCCTGTTGCCCGTCTAATCTGCTTTCATTTTCCCATCCCCGCAATACCAGTGCTGTTTTTCCGGCCAGTCCCGGTTGCGCAGGCTTTTTTGTTAAAGGTTGTTGGTTGTTATAGTCTTAAATCCAGTCCAGTTCTTTTACCGTCATATCAGTTTCAACAGTACCTGTATGTAAAGTTGCCTTGGGCTCAAAGAGCAGGTTATATACCAGTTCTCCATTGGTGCGTGGTCTGTGTTCAACGGCTCTTGGCACAATTAATATTTCACCTTCCTTTACTTCGACCGTGCGGCCATCCCTGAAGTCCATGAAAAGCGTGCCCTTAAATACCATAAAAAGCTCGTCTTCGTTTTCGTGGCTGTGCCACACAAATTCACCCTGTAGTTTGCAGAGTTTTACATATTGACCGTTCAGCTCCCCGATAATGTGAGGTGTCCATTGCTTTTCAAAAAGGGAGAATTTCTCCATGATGTTGATTGACCTGATTTCCTGCATAGTAATTGTTTTTAAATTAACCGCTGTTCAAAAAAGACACGCTATTTTGTTTCCATTTGCAGGTGTAGCTGTAGTAAGAATCAATGACTGGCACTTCATCGTTTTCCTGCTCCCGAATTTACTCATATTCGGGTCAATGGCAAGGGGGAAAGTCGTGAGTGGAGAGTGGAGAGTGGGGACTTCGCGTTGGTTGTCTGCTGAAAGACAGGGGGTGAGAAGCGTGGTCAGGGTTTGTAGGGGATTTCGTTCGGATCCTGTTTATAATAGTCCGCAATGAGGGCTTGCTGTTTATCAGTCAATAACATGACGATCAAATCATTCCCGCCATAAAGTAAGTAAAACTGTTCATCCCGGTTTTGGGACCTCAGTTGTTCATTGAGTTTCCGGAAGAAATTCCTGGGGGCTTTATCCCAGAAGCGATTATTGTCCAGCTCTTGTTGTGTATATAACTGCAGGGTGTCGCCATTGAGCACGATGTCGAATGAATGATCCTCGTTATTCAGTTTACGGGCGGCCAGCCGGATTCCTCTTTTGGAAAGCAGGGTATTGAGTGCCGGTAGAAAAAAATCAAAACTGAATTCGGCCAGTTCTTCAGCATCAATCAGCGCTGTTCTGAAATAACCCTCTTCATAAATATTAAATGAGTCAGCGAGCTGCTTTTTTAAATTGTCAATTTCAACACTGTCCGCATATTTCAGAAAACCATGTTCTGTGAGTTCTTTTGCAAAACGGATTTTATCCGGTTGCCGGGTCTTATTACTATCAGCCTGACTATGCTGATTGCAGCTAAGGAAGAGTAGTATATATAAAATAAGTACTAGTGGTTTCATTATGATGGTTATAATTGCTTATCCTGATTCTTCAGTGAGCATAGCTGAACTTTACATCTCTGGTCAGTTCTGCCTTTTCTATAAATTTACAGAAATGCATGTTTCTGAGTGCGGTCTACTTTTCCTTCAATAATGTGTCAAGTTTTTGTTTTGTTTCGGGAATGAATTTTAATGACAAGGCCTTTTTGAAATTTTCTATGGCTTTTAATTTATCCCCTTTTGCGAGGTACAAATCCCCCAGTCCATCATAACAATTAGCCGTTTCAGGATAATTGGTAATATTTAGTTTAAACAGGGCTTCTGCTTTCATTAATTGTTTTTGACTCAACATATAGTAGGCGAGACCGTTAACCTGGCTTTCTGATGGCTTTACGGGGTAGCCCATTTGCTCAGAAACCGTAGAATAGTGAGATGCCAATAAAGAATCCAGTTTAAAAGCGGGGTCAAGTAATTCACTGTTATATATTTTCAGCTTGTAATTTTCAAAAATAAAACGTAGGGCATCATACGCTCCGATCAGGCGTACGGAACTGTGATCATCGTTTTCATAGTAACTATGACGGAAACGCAATTGATTGTTTTGGTTGTTAGAAATATATTTAATGAATTCAAGGTTGCTGCGGATAAGCTCAGTACCCTCCGTGGTATCTTTTTGAACGGCCAGGGTATCCATTCCTTTTTCCATCCGGTTTGCCAATGCGATAAATAAGGCTTTTCCTTTAAAACGCTCCTTGGCTAAAATCAGTTTTGCCCCTGTTACCACCCGCTGGTTATCCCACCATAAAGCACCATCTAGGGATACATAGGCGTTGAATAAATCAGGACGGTGTAGTAATGTGTTTATCACTGTCAGTCCTCCAACAGAGTGGCCAAGGAATATTTTATAGGGTGCTGCAGGGTAACCTGATTCGATGTATGGCATCAGCTCCTTTTCTATATAGCGCATGAATTGTTCGCCTTTACCTACGATGCCGGGAGCTTCCAGATCGGTACCAAATGTAAGGTCCGTCATCCGGGCCGGATGCAAAATCCCGACTACGATTATTGGCGGACAAAGACCCGCATTACTCATGAATCCGGTAATACTAACTACATGATTAAAATTCGACTCTCCGTCTAATATATAAATTACCGGGTAACGCCCTTTGTCTTTATTTTCATTTTCCCCAATGCCGGCTGGAATATGAATCCAGACTTTGCGCTGTTTTCCTAAAATTTTCGAATGGAAGCTTTTTTCAAATCCAATGGTAAACGGACTGTTTTCCTGTGCATGGCCACAAAAGGAAAGAAATATTAAGGCTAATGAATAAATGATTTTTTTCATATAGTTTTTCGGGTTGTGTTACCACTTATTTTCCTCAAATACACCACCATCAGACACCCATATTTTAATTCCCGTGACCTGCTGCCGAGGGTTTTTAATGAATTCAACCTGGGCATCCTGATCCAGTATGAACAGGTTCCCGTTTAAGTGCTCTAATTGGGTAATACTGCCGCCGTTATTGTTGTTTTTGCAATACAGGGTTCCTTGTTTACTATAAACAATCAATCCACCATAAGTGCCGGCATACGACATTAACTGATTTGCCGGCAAGGCTTTCTTTTCCGTATATACCGACAGGGCATTGAGGTAATACTGGTTCTTGTTTTTTGCCTGTTGATCCGTGGTGAATGATATATTTTTTTTAAAGATCAGTTCGCGGGCTTTTAGTAAAGCATTTTCGGCCGGGGTTTTTACATCAGGAATCACACCGGTGCCTTCCCAGTCTTTTTTGGTTACCGGGTTTAAAGAGCGGGCAAAGGGAATATATACTACAAAACCCTGATTGACTGTAAATGGCTTCTGCGGGTGTGCTCCTCCGCCGGTTGTTTCGCCTACAATCACTGCTCTTTTGGCTACCTGCATCCCATAGCTGAAATCTTCTGCCCCTGAAAAAGTATGTTGACTGGTTAAAATATAAACAGGCACCGGCAGGTATAAACCATCTGTCTTTGATGGGTCGGCAAACATGTAAATAGTATCCCCGATTGTCCGGTCAATGAGGTGATTCATCTCCGTTTTAGTAGAAAAAAAATAACTTTCTATCTGACTTACCATTTTGGGATTACCACCCATATTGTCCCGCAGATCAATAATAACAGCATCAGCGTTCGCTAAAAACGTTAATGCAGCTTTTATGGTAGGTTTAGCCGCTTCAATATCATCGACAAATAAGTTGAAAGCGAGATAACCAATATTTCCTGGCAGCAGTTCCACCTTTTTAAAACTATAATTATTTTCCTTCCAGTAATTCTTTACATACTCTTTTTGTTCGGCTGTCGGATTAAACGCTACCTGTGCATTGAAATCCGGATCGAATGCTACACGCAGGTGCGGATCATGGTGAGCATGGCTAATATCGGTTGCTATCTGCTGCGCCAGTTTCTGCGGCGTATTCAGCAAACTATCATAAGCACCCAATTTCTCCCTGAACTTCAGATAAGCGGAGATCTCTCCTGCTTTTTCCGGGAATATATAATACCTGCTGAGGCTGTCAGCGATTGCAGTAATCAGTTCTGAAATCAGGACAGGTTGCTGTTTGGTCTGCTGGGCGGAGCTGTGTATTGTTGTGAGAAATAAAAACAGGACGAACAGTATACCGGTTTTTTTAGTGCTCATTTTTTAATTGTTAACAGGTAAAAGAGAGGTTTCTATACAGGACTTTTTATTACCGGTATGATTTGTATCGTTTCAGAATTCTTCCAGTATCATTTTCTTACTCAGCGCAATCCCAGCAGCGGTACCCATGGCAACGGCATTGGCCACCGTCTGCATTTTGGATGCATTATCCCCTACTGCATATACACCGGCGACTGTTGTTTCATAACCGGGATCTGTTTGGATATATCCCTCTTCGGTTAATTCACATCCCAGTTGCTCCGGGATCATACAATGCTGCTCAAAGGGACCGGGGGCATAGAGGGCCTTTAGGTAAAACCGGGAACCATCTTTAAAAACAAGCTGCTCCAGATGCCCCTGCTGGTGTACCAGTTTTTCAATTTCCTTTTCAATCACTTCAAACTTGTGCTGTTCCAGTTTTTCACGCTGTGGGGCTGTAAGGGTAGCAGGACCATTGGTGAAAAGCGTCAGGTCTTTTGTCCAGTTGGAGATCAACCGCGTGAAATCGAAAGCCAAATCACTATTGCCGAGTATGCCGGTCCTTTCATTGCGGACTTCATAGCCATGACAATAGGGACAGTGAATCGCGGAGATACCCCAACATTCGGCCAGGCCTTCTATAGCGGGAAGCAGGTCCTTAATACCGGTGGCAAAGACCAGTTTTTTGGCCATGAACAGTTCACCGGTTGCAGACTCCACCTGGAAGCCATTGGTTTTTTTCACTGCAGCGGCAGCCCCGGCATTGTAAAACTCCACGGTTGGGTAAATACTAACCTGGGCTTTTGCATGGGCGGCAATGGCAGCAGGTGTTTTGCCGTCATTCGTTAAAAAATTATGGGAATGCGGTGTTTGCCGGTTGCAGGGCTTTCCCTCATCCATGATTAATGTGCTGTGCATTGCCCTGCCGAGGGCCATGCCGGTTGACAGTCCTGCATAACTGCCCCCGATGATGATTACATCATAAATTTTACTGCTGGTCATGGTTTCAATGTTTATAATTCCGGTTTTTCACAGCAATTCTCCGGACTACTGTATCCACAAAGGGCACCCCTGCAAATACGATCCAGGGAACAAGTGTGATGGTGAGCAGGAAGGTACGTTGATATAAGGGCAAAACCGATAATGATTCCCCGAAAAAATACAGGAAGAAAGTGATCGAAGGATAGATCACCACCCAGATCTTGAGGGAGGCGATCAGTTTCATTTTTGATTTCATGGTTTTTGTTTTAAGTGATGGGTTCATTTTTTCTTCCACAAAAATAATTTCAGTGACAGTCCTCCCGGCAGGACAATCATGCAGATGTACAGGACGAATCTCAAGACCCCTTCCATGCCGAAAACAGATAAATCAAAACCGGCCAGTTTGAAAAAAGTACATTTGTACTGGTAGCCGGCATGGGATTGCTTATCAGCAATGGCGTTGGTCTTTGAACTAAATCCCGCTTGCATTTTGTGCAGGAGTAAATCCTTTTACCACGAGATAGACACCCAGTGAAAACTCAAACACAGCCACCAGCAGTGCCGATAGTCCTGCCAGGGGAGAACGTTGTTCGATGAACCCGAACATAACGGCCAGGTAACCGGCGATCAGGGGAATTGCTCCGGCCATTCCGATAACGGAAAGAGCGCGGGGCACCAGGCGTGATTGGTAGAGCATATAACCCAGCAATATGTCGTTAATGGCCGGGATAAAACTTTGTCCCAGGAGGAAGATGCGGTCATAAAGGACAGACAGTGTATGACTGGTCACTGATCCCGCTGATCCGGTCCCGTCCTGCCGCAGGGTAACAATGGTCAGCAGAAATGCCACCCCCAGGAAAATGGTAGCTGCTTCAAGGATACGGGAAGCCACTAGGCCAATGGCAAATTGTCCGTGCTTTTTCTTAAGTACCGGATAAAGAACAACGGCTGTGCCAATACCAGTAAGAGCAACTATAATCTCGAGTAAGCCTCCAATGATTACGGATCTATCTGTACCGGGGCCTGTGATATATTCCGCCTGGTGTACCGGAACATAAAGGGCAAGTGTGGGGATAGAGACAAAGGTCAGCAGGTAGAGAATACCGGCAGTCAATGAAGTCTTCCGCATAGGATCCATGACTGCCCTCCCGGATAAGTGACTGGTATGTTGATTGGTTAATGTGTTCATGGTTTCAGTTTTTAAATTTCTTTCTGCTTCGTGTTGCACTGATTATTATTATTTTTTAGCCAGCGGATTTGATTTCCAGGCTTTGGAAAAATTCACACTGATCATCAGGGCACGGTTATACATTTCAGCACCGTGGGCCATATTGGTTAAACCATGTACATACCGGATATCGAGGGCCAGTCTTTTTTGTTTCAGCGGAAACTCAAAGCCACCACCCATCTGTATACCTGCATCAAAGCGCCTGAAACCACCGGTTGTATTATCAAAACTGAGCTTAACGGACTGGTCGTTCATTTTTCTTTTGCCGCTGATATTATAGGCCACAGAAGGGCCGGCGTTCAGGTATAATTTACCCATATGAAAACGGGCCAGTACCGGTAATTCCAACGTATTAAAACGCAGGGTGCTTTCGCTGTTTGTAAAGGGGTTATTGACTTTTAATATGCCACCCTTTCTCATAAAATACAATTCAGGAACAACGGAGAAACCCGGGGTGATACCTGCCTGAAATGCGATTCCTGCCTGAATTCCCCTGGCGGATTTTTTATACTCATCAAGACTACTGTTTGATTCGCCGTAATAAAGGTTAGTGCTCACCACATTCACCTTAATGTCGAGGTAGGTATGCGCTGTCTGGCCAAAAGTGGTAGCGGAGAGGAAAAACATTCCTAAAACGAGGGCGAGTTGAAATTTTTGCTTCATGATTTTTGTTTTTTGATTGATGAAGCAAATGTATATAACCGGTTCAGCGTCAGAAAGTCAGCTATGCAAACTGGCAGAATATGTCTGCCAGTTGGTGATTCTGGTCTGCCAAATAATTGGCCCTTTACGGCCTGCTGTTGATGAGTTGAAGAAAAGCCTCTTTATATGTATCAGAAACGGGGATTAACTGATCGGCAATTTTTATGCGGTTGCGCTCCACGGATTCAATTTTATTTAAAGCAACCATGTATGATTTATGTACCCTGCATACCAGGTGTGCCGGGATAAGTTGTTCAAGTTCAGTAAAACTCTGTAAGGTCATGATCTTTTTGCCTGTAGTATGTATGCGCAGGTAATCCCGCATACCTTCGATATACAGGATCTCATTGAGCATGATCTTTTCGAGGCGGTTCTCTGTTTTTATAAATATGAAATCAGGTTGCTTATCCGGGTTCCGTTTGGTTAAATTCTCCTGTGCTTTATTCACCGCCTGTAAAAACCGGTTGAAGGTGAATGGTTTTAACAGGTAATCAGTGATCTGGAGTTCGTATCCCTTCAAGGCGTATTCCTGGTAGGCAGTTGTAATGATTACCTGGCTGCTGATATCAGAGCTTTCAAGTAATTCAATACCGGATAGTTCGTCCATATTAATATCCAGGAAAAGCAGATCAACTTTATTTTCATTTAAATGGGCGAGACCGGTCAGTGCATTGTCGAAGGTTCCGCACAGGGTTAAAAACGGGACTTTGTTCACAAAGTCTTTTGTTTTTTCGAGGGCGAGCGGCTCATCTTCAATAATTATGCAGGTGTATTTATCCATTGGGGATGCTTAGGTTTATTTTATAACTGTCAGCCGAAGTGGTTATTTCAAGCTGGTGTTTTCCGGGGTATAGCAGGTTCAGCCGTTTTTCAATAAGCATATTGCCTAAACCGCCATGGGTGGGCTCTGATTTTACTTTGAGGTCAATCCTGTTTTCACATACCATGGTTGTGGTATCCTCGTTAATTGCAATATGCACCCTGATGGCCTGTGCAAGCTTTTTATTACTGGTATGTTTAAAGGCATTTTCCATAAACGGAATTAATACCATGGGGGCAATATATTTACCGGCAGGAGAACCGGTCACTTTAAAATCTACATAGTCCGGATTAGCAGTTCTTATTTTTTGCAACGCTATGTATTTGTCTATGTATTCTATTTCCCTGGTCAGGAGAATTTTATCAGTCTTGGTTTCATAAAGGATAAACCGCATTATATCGGAAAGCTTATTCAGGTAATCTGAGGCGGTAACTGCATCTTTTAAGATCAGCGCATCAATATTATTGATGGTATTGAACAGGAGGTGCGGATCAAGCTGGGATTTTACCAGGGCCATCTCCATTTCATAATTTTTTTCACGTAGCAATTCTCTCATTTTTAATTCATTAAACCAGGCGATAAACCCCCTGATCACAAAAGCAACCACTCCGCTTATTGCCCCGATGGCGGTCATAACCACTAGTACCGTTACGGCAGTTGAGCGGCCGTTTTTCCCTCCTTTATCCATATCAGCAATACTGCCAGACTCAATGAAATAGCGAAGAAGAGTATAACCTATAACTGCTGCTCCTGCAGATATTATTATTCCCCAGACCAGGGTAAGTAAATATTTTTTTTGCTGCAGGTATTTCGGAAACAGGATGAAATAGTATAGAAAATAGGATATTACCGAAGGGATAAAAACAAACAGGAGAAGTGTATTCAATGCATTCATAATCCGTGCCATCTGGTTTACAGGGCTTACGGCAGTTCTGTAATAGACGGTCAGCATGATCGCTGTCAGTATACTAAAGCAAAGCCAAAAACCCACATGTAATAAAATCACAAATGACTTCTTCATGATTTAAAAGTACCCTTTAAAAGTATCAACTTGTGCCGGGGCTCACGATATTGTTATGCAAAAGCGCCAAATGAATCGGCAAAAGCGGTAAAACAAGGAGTGAGTGCGTTTGCCTTTAATATGTTTACAGATGAAAAAATAACCACAGATCTAAGGCTGAGATAAGGTCTGCAGTTATTCTGTTTCCAGAAAAGGGTTAGTATGGTTTAATCACATGACCGGTATTCGCTCCGAAAACTGCTTTGCGGAATCCGAATTCCAGCTGTTGCATGGTAACCGGTATATCGCCGGGAAAATAAGGGAAGTACTGGGGTGAGTTTTCAATGACAGTAGGACTCACAGCATTAATGCGGATACCTTTTTCCAGTTCAATCGCAGCGGCTCTTACAAAACCCTCCACGGCAGCATTAGCCGCTGATGCATTGGCGAAGTTTTTCTGCGGGTCATGCGAGAGAGCCCCGGTGATCAGGGTGAAGGAGCCTTTCGGATTGATATAATGCTGGCCGATCAGCACCAGGTTGATCTGTCCCATCATTTTTCCTTCCACCCCCTGGCGGAATTCCTGATCTGTCAGTTTTTTCCAGGGGCCAACAAAGGTTGGACCCGCCGTGGAGATCAGTGCATCAAAGGACCCTGCCTGTTTAAACAAGTTATCAATGGATGCGGGAGAAGTGATGTCCACCGGGATATCGCAATGATCTGTGGCAGCGGTGATGACTTCATGTTCCTTTCTGAAAGCGGCTGTGAGGTGCTTTCCCATGGTGCCCGTAGCACCGACGATGATCATTTTCATTGTGTAATTTTTTATTTACACAAAAGTAAATTCAGCGCCAGGGGGCTGACAGGACAATGATGCAGATGTACAGGACTTATTTAAAATTCTGCCGGAAGGCATCCGGTGAAAAACCGGTATGCTTTTTAAAGAAGCGGATAAAATAGGAGGGGTCTTCATAACCGAGCAAATCAGCAATATCTTTTACCTGGTTGGGTGTTGCCAGCAGGTATCTTTTTGCTTCCAGGATGATATGTTCATTAATCAGGTCGGAAGCCGTTTTGCCAATAGAAGATTTGGTGATTTCATTTAACTGGTAAGCCGAGAGACTCATCATCTCCGTATACTTCGATACCTGTTTTTGAGTAGCAATATGTTTATCAAGCAACTCCATGAATTCTTCAAAACGTTCCTGTGTATAGGAAGCGGCTGTTGTGACTACGGCCCTGGGATCCGGACTTTGCCGTACAAATTCTATAAAGAAAATATCAAGATTTAATTTTATCACTTCCTGGTACCCATCTTCCCTTGACTTGTATTCCCGGAACATGGAAGCCAGTATATCCAGTAAGCGGTTAAAGCGGTCCACCTGCAGCTCGCAAAAATTCTTATTGCTTGCTTTCCGTAAGCGCTGAATGGACAATTTGTCTTTCGGATGATAATAGGCGGTATCAAATTCAAGCAGGTAACCCGTACTGCCCGCTTTCAGGTGAAGCCGGTGCACTTGTCCCGGGCGTAAGAAGAAAACGGAATGGTCCAGCACCTTATGGGAAATAAAATCTATTTCATGAATACCCTCTCCTTTTTCCAGCGCGAGCATAAAAAAGAAATCATGCCGGTGCAGGTCATGTGCCAGATCGGTATCACCCGCAAATTCTTCCACCCGCCGGATTTTGAATTGACCGGCAGAGGGTAACTGCTGATGCGCAGTACCCAGTTGTCTTATGGGAATTTTTTTCATCCTGGCGGATAACAGAGAATGAATTTAATAAAAAATGCAAATTCACCCCCTGTTCAATTTTTTTCCGCATCCCTGTCTACCGAAGTGATCTGGTGCTCTACCAGCATCTTTTTCAGCATTGCTTTTGTATAGAGCAGTTCCCTTCCCGGTTCAAAGTAATCCGCCTCCTTCATTTTTGAGGTAAAACGCCGGTACTCCTGGTGACTGCGTTGGGTGAATACGGAATCACCGATGATACGGGTTACATGCAGAAAGTAATAGACCTTATGATCGTCCCTTCGTACTTTGATCAGGTAGGTATCACCGGTTTGAGGTCGGGCGATATATTCTGCTTTTTGTTGTTGGGTGCGGAGATTGGAGCTGACCATGAACAGGGTAAGCAGGAAGATGAGGATGAGACCGGAATAAAGGTAGATGGGGTTTTTGGTGCGTTTCTCGTACTCCTCTTCCAGTTCCATATAGTAGTCCTCTTCCAAAGAAGGATCCTTATAGGGTTGTCCGCAATTCCCGCATGTAATATGGGCGAATTTTCCGGTGGAGGGGAAGAAGGGAATATAGAAAAGATGGTAATAGAACTTTTCGACTTTTACTTCCAGGTTCAGTCCACGGCAATGGGGACAGGCATGGGTATGATCGGTGTATTTCTTAATGATGAAACTGCGTTTGCCGTAGATGAGGAACATGACTGCGTTTAATTAATAGATGAATCAGGCCGTTGCCTCTTTCTCCTCCCGCTTCCATTCCTTATCCATATAGAATGTGCCAAAAGGCAGCAGCGATGCCAGTCCGGCCTTCACTAACCAACTGAATTTTTTCTTATAGGTCCGCATTACTTCCAGCGCCAACACCCCAAAAGCCACAAACAATATTCCGTGCAGGGAACCGACGATGGTGACCGCCTTGGGGAAGCCGAAGAAGTATTTCATGGGCATGGCTATGAGTAGAAGAACTAAGAAAGAGACTCCTTCGTAGAAGGCGATTTTGCGGAAGTTAGGGTAGGGATGTTTCATGTTGGAGTATTTGTTAGAATGAGTAATGAGTAATCAGTAATGAGTAGCTCGGGAAAAGTGTTTAAGGTTGAATGGTCGTTGATAGTTGAATGAGTAATGAGTAGCCCCAGATTTTTTTATAGGGGCATTAATCATAATGCAAATGCTTAATACATTCTAATTTAGTTTTACTTTTCAGCAATCAGGTTGTTGCCTGAAAATAGTTGAGTCTTCAACAGCTACTCATTACTGATTACTCATTTAGTAGTTAATCACCTGTTCCTGTATCCCCTCGGGCAACTCCCTCCACTCATACTGCTGGTTCCGCAGTTGCGGTTCGAATCCGGCCTCCCGGATGGCGTCCTGCATACTCTTGTAGGTGAAACGGTGCGGGGCACCGGCGGCGCTGACCACGTTTTCCTCGATCATGATGGAGCCAAAGTCGTTAGCTCCGGCATGCAGACAGATCTGGGCGGTTTGTTTACCGACCGTGAGCCAACTGGCCTGTATGTTTTTCACATTGGGGAGCATGATCCGGCTGAGGGCGATCATGCGGATATATTCATCGGCGGTGGTGAGGTTCTGCACCCCGCGGATCTTGGCTAAAAGAGTATCGACATCCTGGAAGGTCCAGGGGATAAAGGCAAGAAAACCCTTTGCATGCTCCGGTTTGCGGCTCTGTACTTCCCGGATTTTTACCAGGTGTTCAAACCGCTCTTCGATGGTCTCCACATGACCAAACATCATAGTGGCTGAGGTGGTGATATCGAGTTTATGCGCTTCGTGCATGATATCGAGCCATTCCTGGGCCCCGCATTTACCCTTGCTGATGAGGCGGCGCACCCTGTCTATCAGGATCTCGGCCCCGGCCCCGGGTAAGGAATCCATACCGGCTTCCTTCAGGGCTTTCAACACCTCGTGATGTGTTCTTTTTTCCAGCTTGGTGATATGGGCTACTTCGGGTGGCCCGAGGGTATGCAGTTTGATGGTCGGAAATTCTTCCTTGATCTGCCGGAAGGTCTTTACATAAAAGTCCAGTCCCAGTTCGGGGTGATGTCCACCCTGCAGGAGCAACTGGTCACCCCCGTATCGCAGGGTCTCTTCGATCTTGACCCTGTACGTGGGCATATCCGTGATATAAGCTTCGGCATGCCCGGGGATGCGGTAAAAATTACAGAATTTGCAATTGGCAATACAGACATTGGTCGTGTTCACATTGCGGTCGATCTGCCAGGTGACTTTACCGTGCGGGACCTGCTTTTTGCGGAGTTCATCGGCAATCAGCATCAGATCCGCCAGGGGGGCATGATGATAGAGATACACCCCTTCTTCCACAGTCAGGGAGCCAAAAGCTGCCGCTTTTTCATATAATTCGTTTAACTGCATGCTGCAAATTTACAGTTGTACAACAACTATTATGACGAGTGGTTGGAAAACCTGATCATATTACGGTAATTTTAAAAGAGAAAAACCCGTTCTGCATCTTTTTACTGCCATTCTATGTCTTTTTACTGAATTGCTATCCTCATGAAATATTGCTTGTCCGGAATATTGATCCTCCTCACCTGGCTTTGTGCTCCAAAGCTCCGGGCCCAGGAGGAATTTATTGAGCCGCCTTCCCGGCATATCACCACAGTTCCATTTACCCAACTGACCGGCGGGATCATTATCCTTCACGCCCTGGTTGACACCCATCCTGATACACTCAATTTTATACTGGATACCGGCAGCAGCGGCATCTCACTCGACTCTGCCACCGTCGCATACCTGGGGATGAAGCCGGTCCCGACCGATCGCACCATCCGCGGGATTGCGGGGATCCGTAAAGTGAATTTTCTATATGACCGTACCCTGCATTTCCCCGGGCTCACGGTAGAGAACCTGGATTTTCATATCAATGATTATGAAATACTCACCACGGTATATGGGGAGCGGATCGACGGTATTATTGGCTTTTCTGTATTGAACCGCTATATCCTGAAGATCAATTATGATAGCATGAAGCTTAGTTTTTTCAGTAAGGGCACGATCCGTTATCCCAGGGGCGGTTACCTGCTGAAACCGACGATCGGGCAACTGGTTTCCCAGCCGATGCGGGTCAGGGATGACAAAGCGATTTATTCCCGCTTTCTCTTTGATCTCGGCGCGGGGTTATGCATGTTATTATCAAGGGAGTTTGTAGAAGACAGTGCTTTTCTGAGCAAAAAAAGAAAACGCTTTATCAAGGAGGGAGAGGGCCTGGGGGGTAAGATCGATATGGAACTGACGGTGATGAAGGAAGCACGGATCGGTCCGTATAAATTCCGGAATGTGCCGGTCTTTATTTTTGATGATGAATACAATGTAAGTTCCTATCCCTATATGGGCGGTATCCTGGGCAATGACCTGCTGCGCCGTTTTAATGTAATCCTCAATTACGGTAAGGGGGATATTCATATTACACCCAATTCACATTTTGGCGACGTATTCGACTATTCCTACTCAGGTATTGAGCTCTACCTGATCAACGGGATCATCATGATCGGGGATGTGGCCAAAGGCTCACCGGCCGAATCGGTGGGATTGAAAGAAGGAGATGAAGTCATTGCCGTGAATAAAAACCTGCTGCATAACCTGAACTCCTACAAGGTCGCTTTACAGGCGCCCAATGAAAAAATAAAGATCATTATACGCCGTGAAGGGGTGATGATGGAGTTTGAGTTTAAGATAAGGAGTATCAAGTAGGGCTTCGATACGCTGAGTTTCTTTTTTCAGTACCCCTGTAGAATTTACAAACAGCTACTCAGCCTGACACGGGAGCTTTTCTTCTGATTATTCAAAAGATCAACTCTTAAGGAAACTAAAAATTAACAGATTCTCTTAATCTCTTTCCATGTAAATCCTCTTTTTATACTGTCTGCCTGGTGTATATAAGTGCAACGAATGAAAACTTTTCGGAGCGAGATGATCGTGTCATCCTGAGTAGTCCCGCAAACCTAATCCTACCGGGCTGGCGATTTATTCCATGCGGGACGTATCGAAGGGTGACTAAGAGAAGGCGAACAACGACGCCCCTTTTTCGTTAATTTTACCCCTTCAACTATTTCCTATAAAATATTATGATACAATTCGAACGCTTCACGCTTGCCAACGGACTTCGTGTGATCGTGCACCAGGACCTGAGCACACCCCTGGCGGTGATGAATATAATGTATGATGTGGGGGCCCGTGATGAGGATCCGCATCGAACCGGTTTTGCGCATTTGTTTGAACACCTGATGTTTGGTGGTTCGGTCAATATTGAAGACTATGACGAGCCCCTGCAAATGGCCGGGGGAGAGAATAATGCCTATACCACCAATGACCTCACCAATTATTATATCTCCCTGCCCGCCGAAAACCTCGAAACAGCTTTCTGGCTGGAGAGCGACCGGATGCTTTCCCTGGCCTTCGGGGAGAAAAGCCTGGAGACCCAGCGTAAAGTGGTATGCGAGGAGTTCAAGGAACATTATCTCACCAAACCCTATGGCGATGTGTGGCATAAAATGCGTGAACTCGCCTATAAAGTACATCCTTACCGGTGGATGACGATCGGAAAAGAGCTTTCGCATATTGAAGAGGCAAAGCTGGACGATGTAAAGAATTTCTTTTTTAAACATTACCGCCCGGTGAATGCCGTACTGGTGGTGGCGGGGAATGTGACCACGGAAAAGGTAAAAGCACTGGCAGAAAAATGGTTTGGGGAAATACCTGCCGGTGAAAAATATATACGTCACCTTCCGCAGGAACCCGAACAGACTGAAGCCCGTAAACTGGAAATTAAAGCCGACGTGCCCCTGGATGCATTTTACAAGACCTGGCATATGGGCAACCGCCTTGATCAGCGGTATTATATTACGGACCTGCTGACTGATATCCTCAGTGGCGGCGGTTCTTCCCG
>CAZYTV010000044.1:0-22722 GCA_964650455.1 uncultured Chitinophaga sp.
CCGTCGAAGGGGTAAACTGTGTGAAGCGGGCAAGGGAGGGGGTATCGGATTGGGGGTTAGTAGAAATATGATAGGGGCGTTGTTCGAGGCGGAAACTGTAATTGATCCCAAAGTATACCACACGGTTTACGAAATGAAAAACGGCCTGGGGCCCGCACCGATCAAAACAGATCAGGGCTGGTTACACCTGGCACATGGGGTACGTAATACCGCTGCCGGTTTACGGTATGTGCTTTATATGTTTATGACGGATCTGCAGGAGATCACCAAAGTGATCTATAAGCCTGCCGGTTATTTTATGGCACCGGAGGGAGAAGAGCGGTTCGGGGATGTATCGAATGTGGTATTCAGCAATGGCTGGATCGCAGATGAGGACGGCACCGTGTTTATTTACTACGCATCATCGGATACCCGGATTCATGTGGCCACCACTACCATTAATAAACTGCTGGATTATGTGATGCACACCGCGCCGGATGGATTTACTTCAGCCGCTTCGGTAAAAACATTGAAAGAACTGATTGATAAAAATTTAACGGAGCAATCCGTGGAAACAGGTAATAAAACCAACGCTGGAATTGCCGGATGACGTATACGATGGAACATATTAATCCAGGTGCCCGTTATTATTTTCACCAGGAATTAAAGGCAGAACTGGAGGCGATCCTGAATTACTGGTCGCTGTATACAACAGATCAGGAACATGGCGGCTTTTATGGGAAAGTGGATAATAATAATGTGCCGGACACTTCAGCCCCGGTAGGACTGGTGATGTGTAGCCGGATTCTCTGGGCTTTTTCTGCCGGTACGCCATTCACCGGGAATAGCCTGCACCGCAAGACCGCCGACCGGGCCTTTCAGTTTATTCTCCGTTTTTTTATTGATAAGGAACAGGGCGGTGCATTTTGGTCCCTGCAGCCGGACGGTCAGCCACTGGATACAAAGAAGCAACTCTATGGCCAGGCTTTCTGCCTGTACGGGCTGACGGAATATTACCGCCTGACGGCAAACCAGCAGGCGCTGAATACGGCAATTGATTTGTTTTCGCATATTGAACATGACGGGTTTGACAAGGAAAAGAATGGGTATATAGAAGCCTTTGCCCGGGACTGGACGGATCTCTCTGATCTCCGGCTGAGTGCAAAGGATAATAATGAGCGGAAGACAATGAATACCCACCTGCATCTCATTGAAGCTTATGCCAATCTTTACACCGTCTGGCCTGATGAAGGGCTGAAAGAGCGAATCAGCAATCTGCTTTTCCTTTTCGACCGGCATTTTATCAATCACGGGGATTATCATTTACGTTTATTCTTCGATGATGACTGGAACAGCAAATCCGACCTGCAGTCATTCGGACATGATATTGAAGCGGCATGGCTGTTACAGCAATGTGCAGATATCATTGCCGTGGATGACCTGGTGGAAAAATTCCGGCATCTGGCTGTACTGATTACAGATGCCGCTGCTGAAGGACAGGATAAAGACGGTGGTTTATGGTATGAGTATGAACCGGCTGCCGGTAAACTGATAAAAGAAAAACACTCCTGGCCGCAGGCAGAGGCCCTGGTGGGATTTTATAATGCCTGGCAGCTTACCGGGAATAAAATATATTACCAGCACTGCCTGGAAACCTGGGCCTTTATCCGTCAGTATATCCGGGATCACGAAAACGGCGAATGGTTCTGGGGCGTTTATGAAGACTACAGCATCATGCCGGAAGATAAGGCGGGTTTCTGGAAATGCCCGTATCACAATACAAGGGCCTTGCTTGAACTGATTAATCGCATTAACCTATAATGCTCATTTTATGAAAAATATTCAACCTGTTATTTTTTGCTTCCTTCTTTTAAGCACCCTTGTTTTGATGGGTTCCTGTAAGAAAAAAGGAGGCAGCACCCCTCCGCCTCCGGGCGATACCACCACAGTGAGTCCGCAGGTGGATCCGCCTTTGGCCAATACGATTGGTTTTTTTATGGATGACTGGCAGCCAAGAACTTTTTCTGCCCCGGCGACTTTTACGAATACAGCGGTACCTGCTGCTGCCGGGGTAACGGTGACGGTTGATCGCAGTAATGTGATCACGAAAATCCCGCGTGGTTTTGCCTCCAATAATTCCAATTTATGGATGGGGCAACTGGTCACCGAACCCAGCCTCATGACCCATATCACGAATCTTCATCCGCATATTATCCGCTTTCCCGGGGGCAGTATCAGTGATGTTTTTTTCTGGAATGCACAACCCAATACCCCGCCATCAGATGCACCTGCACAACTGGTACAGGATAATGGAACCCCTGTTGCGGCCGGTTTCTGGTTTGGTAAGAATACAGCCAGCTGGACTTTCTCCGTGGATAATTATTACAGCATGCTGCAGCAAACCGGTAATAAGGGAATGATTACGATTAACTACGGATATGCCCGCTATGGTACCGGAGCAAATCCGGCAGCCCGCGCAGCACACCTGGCGGCTGACTGGGTGCGTTATGACAATGGCCGTACACAGTACTGGGAAATCGGCAATGAAAATTTTGGTAACTGGGAAGCCGGCTACCGGATCAATACCGCTAATAACCAGGATGGACAACCGGAGTTTCTTACAGGACAGCTTTACGGACAGCATTTCAAGGTGTTTGCTGATTCTATGCGTAAAGCTGCACTGGAGATTGGAAAAACTATATATATCGGTGCGGTGATGTCTGAATCCGCCCCTGAACCCTGGTGGACACCTACAGCCAGTAACTGGAACAGTGGCCTTGCATCTGCAGCCGGCAATACGCCTGATTATTATATAGTACACAATTACTACACCCCGTTCCAGACCAATGCCACCGCTCAGGTAATCCTGAATACACCGGTGACCGTGACACAAACCATGATGGACTATGTGAAACAAACTATTTCCGGGTATGGACTTACCCAGAAGCCGGTTATACTCGGTGAATGGAATATCACTTCTTCCGGGTCCAGGCAACAGGTGTCGCATATCAATGGCCTTCATGCAGTCATGGTTCTCGGGGAGTCATTAAAAAATAAAATAGGCCTTACTGCCCGCTGGGACCTGGCCAAGGGATGGAGCAATGGCGATGACCATGGTATGTTCAACCAGGGGGATGAACCGGATGGGGTACCGAAATGGAACCCGCGTCCCGCTTTTTACCACATGTATTTCTTTCAGCAATACCTGGGCGACCGGTTAGTGTCTGCCAGTTCCGGAAATGCAGATATTATTGCCTATGGTTCTTCTTTCTCCTCTGGTGAAACGGGTGTGGCCCTGGTGAATAAAGCAACCGATCCCAAATCTGTCCAGGTGGATATTAAAAATTTCAAAAAGGGCAGCCGTTTTTATTGGTACACCCTGACCGGTGGCACGGATAATGGTGAATTTTCAAGGAAGACCCTGGTGAATGGTGTTACATCCGGCTCTGTCGCAGGGGGGCCTTCCAACTATATAGAACTGAGTCCTTATTCAGGATCCACAGCGAATGGCATCCGTGTAGTGGTGCCCGGAAGAGCCGCTGTATTTATGGTGGTATCAAAACAATAGACCCGCAGAAAATGATAACAGGCTTCCCGGCCGCCAGTTGGTGGCGGATGATATAGTAAAGATTCTTTAAAATATTTAAGCTGATCGCATGAAAAAATTAATGGCCGTCGTACTGCTTTTTTGTATCACCGGGTTTTGGGGTTATACTCAGCAAGCCCGTTATTCGAAAGAAAAGGACGGGCTGATTGTTTATCCCGATGATATGGTATCCGGTAAGTTTAAAGCGATACGGCTGAAAATTTATAATGACCGGATCATCCGGGTAACTGCCACGAATCAGCCCTCATTTGCCAATACGGAAAGCCTGGTCGTTATTTTGCAGCCCGGCCAAACCAACTGGCAGGTGCAGGAGTTAAATGGTTTTGTGGAGCTGACAACTGCTGCCGTCAAAGCCAGGGTCAGGCTCAGTTCAGGGGCCGTATCATTTTACGATAATGCCGGACAGACACTGTTGAAGGAGCAGGACCCCTTTGGCCGGAAGATGGAACCGGTAATGGAAGAAGGTAAGTCTCTCTTCAGCATAAAGCAGGTTTTTGAATCGGCGGAGGATGACGTTTATTATGGACTGGGCCAGCACCAGGATGATGTATGGAACTATAAAGGAAGGAAAACGATCTTCTTTCAGAATAACACGGAAGTGGCAGTCCCTTATTTATTGTCTGTAAAAAATTACGGAATTCTCTGGGACAATTATTCATACAGTGAAGCGGGGGATATACGCCCCATGCTGCAGTTATCAGCTTTGCAGTTGTACGATAAAAAAGGGAATACCGGCTGGCTGACCGCTACTTATTATAATGACAGGAACAAACCCGGCGAACGTTTATTTGAAAAAGCAGAATCGGAGATCTGGTATCCTTACATGAATGACCTGCTGCAACGGGCACCGAAAGAGTTTAAGCCGGCTACAGGTAAGATCGTATGGGAAGGCAGCCTGGGTGCAGCAGCAACTGGTATGTACCAGTTCAAGTTTACCTACGGTGGTTACCTGAAGCTGACCGTCAACAATAAAATCATATTTGATAAATGGCGCCAGGCCTGGAATCCCGGTACGGCGCTGGCAGATATAAAGCTGGTAAAGGGAGAAAAATGTCACG
The DNA here is from genome assembly GCA_964650455.1 of uncultured Chitinophaga sp. Classification (GTDB taxonomy): domain Bacteria; phylum Bacteroidota; class Bacteroidia; order Chitinophagales; family Chitinophagaceae; genus JJ008. The sequence continues at coordinate 4,645 of CAZYTV010000044.1, forward strand.
TACTGCTGGAATGGATTCCGGATGGCAACGAATCTTATGTATCAGCGCAGTTTCTTCCTCCTCCTGATCCGGAAATGCAGAATACATTCAGTTTTCTTTCTTCAGCCGGCAAAGAGATCGACTATTATTTTGTAAAAGGAAATAAGCTGGATGAAGTGGTGAAAGGGTATCGTCAGCTTACCGGCAAAGCACCCATTGTACCCAGGTGGGCCATGGGGTTCTGGCAGAGCCGCGAGCGGTATAAATCGCAAGAAGATATTCTGAATACCGTAGCTGAATTCAGGAAACGGAAGATTCCGCTGGATAATATTGTACAGGACTGGTTTTACTGGAAGGAAAATGACTGGGGCAGCCAGGATTTTGATGTAAGCCGTTTTCCCAACGCAGATAGTATGATCGATGTGCTGCATAAAAAGTACAAGACACAACTGATGATTTCTGTTTGGCCTAAGTTTTATGAAAACATCCCGGCGTATCATGAATTCAATAAAAACGGGTGGCTCTATACCCGCAATATTGCGGACCGGCAGAAAGACTGGGTAGGCCCCGGCTATGTCTCTACCTTTTATGATGTGTTCAGCGAAAAAGCCCGGAAAGCTTTCTGGAACCTCCTGCAACAAAAATTATACAGTAAGAATGTGGATGCCTGGTGGATGGATGCGAGTGAACCGGATGTGCAGTCGAATGTATCACCGGAAAAAAGAAAGCAGCAGATGCAGTCACTGGCGATGGGTACGGCTGCAGAATATATGAATGCGTATCCGCTGATGAATGCCCGCGGTATCTATGAAGGACAACGCGGTACAGATAGCAGCAAACGGGTATTCCTGCTGACCCGTTCGGCCTTTGCCGGATCACAGCGTTATGCAGCCAGTATCTGGAGTGGCGATATTGGTGCCCGCTGGGAAGATATGCGCACACAAATCAGCGCCGGATTGAATTACTCCATATCAGGGCTGCCCTACTGGACCCTGGATATTGGCGGCTTCGCTACGGAAGTCCGTTATAATAAAGTACCTATGGATGCGGCCGATGAAGAGGAGTGGCGCGAATTACAGACCCGCTGGTATCAATGGGGTGCCTTCCTGCCGCTGTTCCGTTCGCACGGTCAGTTCCCGGTACGTGAAATATTTAATATCGCTCCGGAAGATCATCCGGCCTATAAAAGCATGTTGTATTACAATCAGCTTCGTTACCGGCTGCTGCCCTACACCTATTCGCTGGCTGGTATGGCCTATCACCAGGATTATACATTGATGCGCGGACTGGTCATGGATTTTGCAGCAGATAAAAAGACGTGGAATACCGGAGACCAGTTTATGTTCGGTCCATCCTTACTGGTATCTCCTGTTTACACCTATAAAGCAAGAACCCGAACCCTTTACCTGCCTGCGGGTCAGGGCTGGTATGATTTATACAGCGGACAGTATTATGAGGGGGGGCAGACCATTACTGCCGGTGCCGGATACGAAAGAATGCCTGTCTTTGTTAAAGCCGGATCGGTTATTCCCACAGGTCCTGCGCTGCAGTACAGTTCCGAGAAGCTCGCCAACCCCCTGACTGTATTTGTGTATACCGGTATGGACGGCTCCTTTACTTTATACGAGGATGAAGGGGTGAATTATAATTATGAAAAAGGAAATTTTACTGAGATACCATTTAGTTATACTGAGTCAACCGGAACCCTGACTATTGGTGAACGAAGTGGCAGCTATGCAGGGATGCTGAAGAACCGGACCATTTATATAAAAGTGATCAGTGGCGGCAAACCGTCAGCCATGTCATTTACAGAAAAAGAGACCGGCCGGAAAATAGAATACAAGGGTAAAAAGATAGTGGTCAGTTTATAAAATTATTTTCAAAAACAGAAAGCAGGTTATGAACCGAATAATGCTGACAGGCTGTTTACTGCTGATTGGCTTTTTCAGTGCCAGGGCACAAAAGCAAACAGTGTCGCCCAGGGAACATATCCTGATGGATACAGGATGGCGTTTTGCATTCGGCCACCCGCATGATGCCCGGAAAGATTTTAATACAGGTACCGGCTATTTTACCTACCTGGCCAAAGCGGCCTATGGTGATGGGGCAGCCAGTGCCGGTTTTGATGACCGTTCCTGGCGAAAATTAAACCTGCCACATGACTGGGCTGCAGAACTTCCTTTTTCCCCGAAGGCCAGTAAAAGTCATGGGTATAAAGCCATCGGGCATTCATTTCCTGAAAGCAGTGTCGGCTGGTACAGGAAGACTTTTTTTATCGGAAAGTCAGATGAAGGGAAGCGGATCAGTATCGCCTTTGATGGGGTGTACAGGAATTACAGCGTTTGGGTAAATGGTTTCTATCTCGGAACAGAACCCAGCGGCTATACGGGAGTGGAGTATAACATAACCGAATACCTGAACTATGGAGGAGAGAACACCGTGGCTGTACGGGCAGACGCCACCATGGAAGAAGGCTGGTTTTACGAGGGGGCGGGCATTTACCGTCACGTATGGCTCAATAAAACACAACCGGTTCATATTATTTCAAACGGCAGTTTTGTAACTACAACAGTTCAGGAAAAAAGGGCATCAGTGCGGATTGCGGCTACCCTGATTAACGAAGAACTCTCCGGCAGGAAAGTACTACTCCGGCATTCCGTGTTTGATGCAGCCGGGCAAAAAGCGGGGGAAGATTCTGTGAAGGAATTCAGCCTTTCATCCTGGGAGCAACAGGAAAAAACAACCTTTATTTCCGTGGATAATCCACACTTGTGGTCAATAGATACGCCCTATCTCTATACACTTGTAACCGAAGTTTTGTCTGAAGGGAATGTTACCGATATATATAAAACAATTTTCGGAATCAGGACCATCCGTTTTGATGCCGGTAAAGGGTTTTTCCTGAATGGGAAACCGGTGAAAATAAAAGGAACGAACAATCACCAGGATCATGCGGGTGTTGGCACCGCCATTCCTGATGCTTTACTGGAATTCCGGATCAGGAAATTAAAGGAGATGGGATCTAATGCCTGGCGTTGTGCACACCATCCACCGGCACCTGAGTTGCTGGATGCCTGTGATCGTCTCGGGATGCTGGTGATTGATGAAAACCGCCTGATGGGCGTCAGTACTTATCATTTTGATTATATGAAGAGGCTGCTACTTCGTGACAGGAACCATCCATCTGTTATCAGCTGGAGTATTGGCAATGAAGAGTGGGGGGTTGAAGGGAACCAACTGGGGGCTAAGATTGCTTCTTCCTTCCAGGCTTATGTAAAAGCAATGGACAGTACCAGGGGGATAACGGCAGCCATCAGCGGCGGATGGCAAAAGGGAATTTCGAATGTAATCGATATCATGGGTGTTAATTATGTCGGTCAGATCAATACTGATGAGCACCACGCAGATTTTCCAGACCAGCCGATGTGGGGAACAGAAGAAGGCAGTACCCGGGCTGCCCGCGGGGTATATGTGGATGATGAGGCCACCCACATGATTGCGGCCTATGATAAGAGACCCTTTCCCCATTTTAAAACCATTGAAGAAGGCTGGAAACATTTTATGGAAAGGGACTATCTCGCCGGTATGTTTATCTGGACCGGTTTTGATTATCGCGGGGAACCAACCCCCTATGAATGGCCTTCCGTTACTTCTTATTTCGGGATGCTTGACCTCTGTGGCTTTCCTAAGGATAATGTATGGTATCTGAAAAGCTGGTGGACGAATGATACCGTGCTGCACCTGTTGCCGCATTGGAACTGGAAAGGAGAAGAAGGAAAAATCAAAGATATCTGGGTGTACAGTAATTGTGATGAAGTGGAGTTATTCCTGAACGGGAAAAGTTTTGGTAAAAAGCCGATGCAGCGTTATGGACACCTGGAGTGGAAAGTAGCCTTCCAGCCCGGAACACTGCAGGCAATTGGGTATAAGAACAAAAAGAAAGTGGCGGTTGATAAAGTAATCACCACGGACGCGCCTGTTGCCACCAGCCTGACGGCAGACAGAACGACGATCAAAGCAGATGGCAGAGATGTTGCTGTTGTCACCGTATCCGTAACAGACAGTAAGGGACTTCATGTTCCGGTGGCTGATCAGGAGATAACATTTTCTATTTCCGGTCCCGGAAAAATTATCGGGGTGGGTAACGGGAACCCGGTTTCCCTGGAGCCCGATCGGTTTGTGGAAACGATTACCCGGATTCCGGCTGTACTGACAAAAGAAAAAGCCGGCGTACCTGTTCAAAGCAATAATCCGGATACCTCAGTACTGTTTCAGGGGGAGAACTGGACTCCTGCATTCAGGGATGACCGGGATAGTCACTTCGGGAAAAGGGTTCCCTATATACTTTACGCTGGTGAATTTATGTTGCCTGTCACTGACAGTAATGCAGTGATAACTTTCTTTTGCAGGAACATAACAATTGAACAATCAGTTTATATAAACGGAATTGCCGTTGCTGTGGGTCTGAAAGAGAATACGGAAATACAACAGGATAAACAGTTGTTGAAACCGGGACGTAACACGATAATGATTGGTGGAGCGCCATTATTAAAAGCACAGCCCTGGGATGAAGTAAACAAGGATCCGGGTATCATACAGGTATTGCAGCCTGCTATGCCCTGGAAACGAAAATTATTTAACGGATATGCGCAGGTGATTGTGCAGTCAACTGGTGGGACAGGTAATATTGTGCTCACCGCAACTTCGGGTACCCTGAAGTTGTCAGCAATAAACATCAGTGTACAGTAATACGCAGGATAAACCTGCTTTGACAGATAAGGATGATTAATGCCGCTTGAATGAAAAGAAAAAAACTACTGGTACTTTGTATGGCTGTTTGTTTACAAGCTTCAGCACAAAAGCCGTTGCAGGGTTTTTTTCTGGATAGGTGGACAGAGAAGAAAGCAGCCTTTCCTCAGGCTATTGAAAAGCCTGTTCCTTTGGGGGGAGCTGCCGTTCAGATCAGGCTGGATCAAAGCCAATCCCCTTTGCTTATTTCTCCCTTCCTTTTTGGGAATAATACCAATCAATGGATGGGTCAGGTGCTGGGGGAAGAGAAACTGGTACAGCAGATCAGGTCCTTATCCCCCGGTATCCTGCGTTATCCCGGGGGCAATTACAGCAATATTTTTTTCTGGGACGCAGAAAACGGTGTGAAGCCCGCCGATGTTCCGGATACGATTCTCTATGGAGATAACCGTCCACCCCGCAAGGCCCGTTATGCTTATGGTAAAAGCAGGGATGCAAACCGGCTTTCGCTGGATAATTATTATCAGCTCCTGCAACAGACCAACAGTACAGGAACCATTTGTGTGAATGCGGGGTATGCCCGTTATGGATTAACTGATGACCCGTTAGCCAGGGCGGCTCATTACGCAGCAGACTGGGTCAGGTATGATAATGGCCGTACTCAATACTGGGAGATTGGCAATGAAGATTATGGAGAATGGCAGGCCGGTTACCGGATTGATATCCGCACCAATAAAGATCATCAGCCGGAGATCATTTCCGGTACGTTGTATGGCCGGATCTTTCTTGCTTTCGCCGATTCTATGCGGCAGGCGGCCCGGGAGATAAAAGCAACAATCTATATAGGCGCCACCATCGTGGAAGCGCTGGATAATAGGGAGATAAAGCGCGACTGGAACAGGGATTTCTTTAAAATAGCCGGCAACCAGGCAGATTTTTTCGTGGTGCACAGCTATTATACACCCTATGAGACGGATTCTTCACCGGATGTCATTTTGCAATCGGCACATCGTGTAACCGATCAGATCATGCGTCACCTGCAGCAGAACTGCCGGGATTATCAGGTGGACATGAAACCCGTGGCACTTACTGAATGGAATATTTTCGCGGTTCGTTCCAGCCAGCAAACTTCTTATATCAACGGCCTGCATACCGCCCTGGTGCTTGGACGACTTGCCACCAGGCAATACGGTATGGCCTGCCGTTGGGACCTGGTCAATGCATATAATAACGGGGATGATCACGGAATGTTCAGCAGGGGTGATGAACCGGGTATACCGCTTTGGAATCCAAGACCTGATTTCTATTATATGTATTATTTCAGAAAATGTTTGGGTGACCGGCTTTTGCCTGCTACCTCAACCGATACAGCAGTTGTGGTATATGCTTCCTCTTTCAGTGATGGTAAAAAAGGACTGGTACTGATCAATATATCTGATGAAGAGAAATCATTTTCATTGAGTATAACCCCGCCGGGGATGAAACAGTCTGCCTATGTGTACACACTCACGGGGGGAACAGATAATGGTCTTTTTTCCAGGCAGGTGCTGATCAATGGGGAAGGCCCGGTTTTACGGGCTGGCGGCCCTCCTCAGTGGGAAAAGATAAAAGCGTGGAAATATGAGTTTACCGGTGAACTGAGACTGAACCTGCCTGCCAGATCCGTTCAGTATATGCTGATTGGTTAAACAGCAAACAGAAACGAATAAAACAGGAAATATGAAAAATAAATTAGTATGCATGTGTGCCGCATTTTTTTCATTAAGTGCAGCCGCCCAGAAAGCAGGCTTGTCTGATGAAGCAAAAGCCACGGCTTTGGTTAAGAAAATGACCCTGGAAGAAAAAGTGGGCCAGATGACACAGGTGACCATGGCGGTTTTTGCCAAGGGGGTCTGGGCCAATGAAGATGGAGAACTTGACCCGGTGGCGCTGAAGAAAACGATCGTCGATTATAAAGTGGGCTCACTCCTGAATACAACAGCTCATGCATTACCCGTTGAAAAATGGCGCAGTATCATGACGCAGATTCAGGATGAAGTAAAGAATACAAGATTGAAAATCCCCATCATCTATGGGCTGGATGCTATTCATGGACAGACATACACGTTGAATTCAACTTTGTTTCCGCAAAACCTGGCCATGGGGGCTACCCGTAATCCTGAACTGGTAAGACAAGCGGCAAAAGTAACCGCGATGGAACTCCGTTCTTCAGGAGTACGCTGGAATTTTGCACCCGTGCTGGATATCGGTCGTCAGCCTTTGTGGAGCCGTTTCCCGGAAACTTATGGAGAAGATGTATACCTGGTTAAAACCCTTGGGGCGGCTGGTATTAAGGCCTATGAAGAAGATGGATTGAAAAATCCCACAGCGGTTGCCACCAGCCTGAAACATTACCTGGGTTATTCAGCATCCCGCAGTGGCAAGGATCGTACTCCGATTTATTTACCGGAAATAGAATTGCGTGAATATTACCTGCCGCAGTTTCGTGAAGCCGTGAAAACCGGTTCCGCTTCAGTGATGGTGAATTCCAGTGAAATTAATGGTGTACCCGTGCATGCCAGTAAATATTTACTGACCGATGTGTTAAGAAAAGAACTCGGATTTGAAGGCGTGATCGTGACCGACTGGGAAGACATCAAACGGCTGCACGACCGGCATCATGTGGCGGCCACACCCCGCGAAGCCGTGGTGATGGCCATCAATGCAGGTATTGATATGAGTATGGTACCTTCTGATTTTTCCTTTTATGATTTGCTGATAGAAGCAGTCAATAAAAAGGAAGTACCCATGAGCCGGATTGATGATGCGGTGAAGAGAATCCTGGTGATGAAGTATAAAACCGGTTTATTTGATAATCCATATCCGGAACCTGCCGGATTTGATAATTTCGGTAAACCCGAATTTCAGCAATATGCATTGGAGGCAGCCCGTGAATCCATGACACTGCTGAAGAACAGTGAAAATATACTGCCACTGGCCAAAAATAAAAAAGTGTTAGTGGCGGGTCCCGCAGCACAAAGTATCAGTGCCCTGAACGGCTGCTGGAGTTATACCTGGCAGGGGAATGATGACCGCTGGTATCCGGCCGATAGTAAAACGATTTACCAGGCAGTTGCTGATAAAATCGGTATGGCCAACGTATTTACCTGCACACAAAAGGGATTTGGCAGTCCGCAGAATTATGATGTGAATGCACTTAAAATGGCCGCATCATCAGCTGATGTGATCATACTTTGTATCGGGGAAAATGCCTATGCGGAAAGTCCGGGTAATATCCGCGACCTGGCCCTGCCCAAAGAGCAGGAAGACCTGGTGAATGCCGCTGCGCTGACCGGCAAGCCGGTTATCCTGGTGCTGACTGAAGGCCGTCCCCGTTTTATTACAAATATCGAACCCGCAGCAAAAGGAATCCTGATGGCTTACTGGAGCGGACGTAAATCAGCCGAAGCAATTGCCGATGTTTTGTTTGGAGATTATAATCCTGCCGGACGCCTGCCTTTCTCTTATCATAAGAGTATGGGGGAGATCGTGCTGTACGATCGCAAACCAACGGAAGATGTCCGGGAAGTGTTCAATGATAATATCAATACAGGTTATGACCCGTTGTATCCCTTTGGGCATGGCCTGAGTTATACGAGCTTTAGTTATAGCGGGCTTACGCTCAGCAGTCCCGTATTAAATGCCACCGGATCAGTAACAGTCATGGTGCAGGTGAAAAATACCGGTGCCCGTTCGGGGAAGCATACCGTTGAGTTATATTCCCGCGATCTTTTTGCGAGTATTACGCCGAGTATGCGCCGTTTGAGGGCTTTTCAAAAGATCAGCCTGGAACCCGGTGAAACAAAGACCCTGAATTTTACCCTGACAAAGGATGATCTTGCTTTTGTTAATGCGCAACTGAAAACGGTAACCGAACCCGGTGAATTTGAAGTGATCATCGGGGAATTAAAAGCCAGGTTCAATTATCAATAATCGTTCAGTGAATAAAACGGTATGATGAAAAAGAGGTTCAGTATAATTTGGGTTACAGCCATATTGTGTGTGCTGGCTTCGCATGCCGGTGCACAGCAGGAACTGAAATACTTTGCGGCCAACCACCCGTTTGTTCAGTATATGGGTCGTATTGATTTCAGTAATCCGCAACTGCCCCGGTTCTGGCAGCCTGCTGTAATGGTAACGTTCCGGTTTAAAGGAGCAGAGGCGGAAATACTGCTCCATGATGAACAGTTATGGGGAAGCAACCAGAATTATATAGAACTGGTGGTCGATGGTAAGGCCATTCGTTTACAAACACGGTCCCGGAGTGATACCCTTTCGCTGAAGCCCTACCTGGATGACGGGCCGGTGCATGAGGTGATGTTGTGTAAGAACACGGAAGCTAATATTGGTTATCTCGAACTGGCCGGTATCCGCTGTCATCAATTGCTGAAGCCTTTAAGAAAGCCAAAACGGAAGATAGAATGTATCGGCAATTCGATTACCTGTGGCGCCAGCAGCGACCTGTCCGGTATTCCTTGTGGGAAAGGAAAGTGGCAGGATCAGCACAATGCGTGGATGAGTTATGGGGCAGTAACTGCCCGGGCACTCCATGCACAGGTACATCTTTCTTCTGTTTCCGGTATCGGCCTGATGCACAGTTGCTGCAACCTGGAAATTGTGATGCCGGAAGTGTATGATAAAATCAGCATGCGTAATGATACAATCACCTGGGATTTCAGCAGGTACCAGCCGGATATTGTAACGGTTTGCCTGGGACAAAACGACGGGGTACAGGATTCGGCTGCTTTTTGTAATAAGTATGTATCATTTGTAAAAAAGCTCAGAACCTGGTATCCCCAGGCAAAGATCCTGCTCCTCAGCAGTCCGATGGCGGATCAGCGTCTCCGGGAATTCCTGCGGAGCAGCCTGAATTCCGTGGTCAGTACGATACGGGCATCCGGTGACAAAAGAATTGCCCTGCATGTTTTTGAAAAATCCTTTACTGGTGGTTGTGATTATCATCCTTCGGTGAGTGAACATGCCCTGATCGCAGATGAACTCAGCGGGGTGATCCGGAAATGGATGAAATGGTAAGTCCCGGGTATACAAATCTGCCCCTGATGATGTAGCTTGCTGTAATAAAAAAATGACTATGTACACCGCCGCTTCCAACAGGTATGAAACGATGAAATATAACCGCAGTGGTAATAGCGGGTTATTGCTTCCGGCCATTTCGCTCGGACTCTGGCAGAATTTCGGGAATGCCGATCAGTATGACAATATGAAATCGATCATTCTCGGGGCATTTGACCGGGGTGTCACCCATTTTGATCTGGCCAATAATTACGGACCTCCCGGCGGTGAAGCAGAACGCAATTTTGGAAAAATGCTGAAAGAAGAACTCTATGCCTGGCGTGATGAACTGATCATTTCCACGAAGGCCGGTTATTACATGTGGCCGGGTCCTTATGGCGAATGGGGGTCCCGTAAAAACCTACTGGCCAGTTGTGATCAGAGCCTGAAACGGATGGGACTTGACTATGTGGATATTTTCTATTCACATCGGCCCGATCCGAATACACCGGTGGAAGAAACCATGCAGGCACTGGATAGTATTGTGCGTAGTGGTAAAGCCTTGTATGCGGGTATTTCCAATTATAATGCAGAACAGACAAGAAAAGCCGCTGCCGTATTAAGACAGCTTGGAACTCCCTGTTTGATTCACCAGCCCCGTTATTCGATGCTCGACCGGTGGGTGGAAGCGCCCGGGACCGTTGACGGAAAATCGTTGTTGGAAATACTGGATGAAGCGGGTATGGGTAGTATTGTGTTTTCACCATTGGCACAGGGACGGCTGACCGATAAATATATAAATGGTGTGCCGACCAATTCAAGGATCGGGAGGGCTTTGCCGAACGGGGCTATACAGACCAAGGACCTGAGCGCGGACATGATTGAAAAGATCAGGCAACTGAACAGTTTTGCCATTGAGCGCGGACAGACACTGGCCCAGATGGCTATTGCGTGGCTGCTGAAAGATCCGCGGGTTACGTCTGTGCTCGTAGGAGCCAGTTCAATTGGTCAAGTGCAAAACAGTATTGATGCTTTGAAAGCACCCGCCTTCAGTGCAGAGGAGCTGCTGCAGATTGAGTCAATTTTATCACAATAAACAAATAATGATATGAAAAAGCTGGTCCTGTTAGGGATGCTGCAAATCGTGGCTATGCTGATTGATGCACAGAAACCGAAAACCTACCAGCTTTATTCACCGGACAGAAAAAACAAGATTACGGTAGTGACCGGTAACGACATCACCTGGTCGGTACAACATGGGGAAGTAACGGTGCTGGCAGCTTCCAGGCTGGCAATGAAACAACCGGGTACTGTATTCATGGCAGGGGCTTCTCCTGTCATATCAGCCAAACAGCGGCTGATCAATGATACCATTAAGGCAATTGTCTATAAGAAAGACAAAGTAATAAATTATGGAAATGAACTGCAGCTTGATTTCAAGGGCAGTTACTCTGTTATTTTCCGGGCATACAATGATGGGGTGGCATACCGGTTTGTAACAACATTTCAGCACGAACTGCTGGTTTCCTATGAAGAAGCTGCTTTTAATTTTACTTCCGATCTCCGGATTCAGATTCCTTTCACCAGTGACCTGCGACAAAAAGAGCGTTACTCCTGTTCATTTGAGGAATTTTACACTTCGGCTAAACTGTCCGCTTTACCTCCCGACTCGCTGGGCTACCTGCCCTTGCTGGTACAACTGAATGATACCATGAAAGCAGTACTCCTGGAAGCGGATGTACAGGACTATCCTGCCATGTTTATACAAAAGAATGCTTTGCAGGCCAATGGTCTTTCTGCGGTACATGCACCTTATCCCGCTGCTGAAGCCACGCGTGGTATTTATGGTATTAACCACGCCGTGACGAAGCGGGAGAACTATATTGCCCGTACCAAAGGTACCCGTTCCTTTCCCTGGCGTGTGATAGTGATCAGTGAAAAGGACAGAGAGTTGCTGGATAATGATATGGTGCAGCGATTGTCTGCACCTTCGGCGATCGCTGATCCTTCCTGGATCAAACCCGGAAAAGTCGCCTGGGACTGGTGGAACGACTGGAATATTTCCGGCATTGATTTTAAAGCTGGGATTAATACACCTACTTATAAATACTATATCGATTTTGCAGCGGCCAATAAAATTGAATATGTAGTACTGGATGAAGGCTGGAGTGATGACTGGGACCTGAATCAACTCAATGAGCGGATCGATCTGCATGAATTGCTGAATTATGCCAGACAGAAAAATGTAGGACTGATCCTCTGGAGTACCTGGTATGCCCTTACCCGGGATATCGAAGGCTTTTGTGCAAAATATGCTGCGATGGGGGTAAAGGGATTCAAAGTGGATTTCCTGGATCGCAATGACCAGAAGGCGGTAGCCTCCTGTTATGAAATGGCAGCTATTGCATCAAAACACCGGCTCCTGCTCGATTTTCATGGCATGTTTGCCCCACAGGGTCTCCAGCGCACCTGGCCTAATGTTGTCAATTTCGAAGGCGTCCGGGGAATGGAGTATATGAAATGGAGCGCAGATGACCGGGTGCCGGAACACGCGGTTCGTCTGCCATTTATCCGTATGGTGGCCGGACCTATGGATTATACCCCTGGTGCATTCAGGAACCGGACACGCAAAAATGCGGTGCCCAGCCATTCGCTTCCGCAAAGCCTGGGTACCCGTTGCAACCAGATGGCTATGTATATAGTGTATGAAGCACCGCTGCAGATGCTGGCAGATAACCCCACTATTTATCAGAAAGAACAGGAATGCACCAATTTCATTGCTGCGGTACCCACCAGCTTCAGTGAAACCAGGGCGCTCGATGGAAAACTCGGGGAGTACCTGGTGATGGCCCGGAGAAACGGGGATGACTGGTTTGCAGGGGGTATGACCAACTGGACAGAACGCGACATCACACTGGATCTTTCCTTCCTGCCTGCAGGTCAGTATCACGCCCTTATTTTCAGGGACGGGATCAATGCGGACCGGGATGCTGCGGATTACAAAAAAGAAATACAAACAGTGAACAATACACGTAAATTAGTGATTCACCTGGCACCCGGTGGCGGATTTGCTATCCGGTTGACTAAAAAACAGAATGAATGAGGCAGCCGTTTTTTTTTATTTTTTTCATTTTGGCAGCCACCCTGGCTTACCCGCAGGGGAAACGGAGCCTGGTGGATAAACAGGCTACGGCTGAAACCAGGGCCCTGGCCCGAAATCTGAATAAATTAGCGAAAAAGCATATTCTCTTCGGCCATCAGCATGCCACCGAATACGGCCATGGCTGGAGCGGTGACCCGGGCCGCAGTGATGTAAAATCAGTGACCGGTTCTCACCCGGCTGTAATCGGTGTTGATTTCAGCGGTCTTTCCGGGCGAGCGGAAGCGGCGATTGAAAAAGAAAAGGAGCACTTGCGTGGGATCATTACCCAAACCTATAACCGGGGCGGTGTGGTTACCGTCTCCTGGCACTTCAATAACCCGGTATCACCCGGTGGTTTTTATTGGGTGGATACCGTATCCAAAGCTGCCGTGAAGTTTATTATACCCGGCGGTTCTTATCATGAAGGGTATAAAATCATTTTAAAAAATATAGCCAGTCTCGCTGTTTCCTGCAGAGGCAATGATGGGAAACCGGTACCCATGATCTTCCGTCCTTTTCATGAACAGGACGGATATTGGTTCTGGTGGGGTAAAAATTATTGTACGGCTGAGGAGTTTAAATCACTCTGGCGTTTTACAGTTACCTACCTGAGGGACTCCCTGAAAGTGAGGAATTTCATTTATGCATTTTCGCCCGACTGCACTTTTAATAGTGAAGCTGAATATGCCGAACGGTACCCGGGTAACGAATGGGTGGATATGCTGGGCATTGATGATTATGCAGACTTTGGCCGTTATGGAAAATATAATCTCGATTCGGCCTTTGCCCGGCTAAAAATCATGTCCCGTTTTGCAAAGAAGAACCATAAACTGGCCGCTTTAACAGAAACAGGTCTGGAGTCCATTCCCGATTCAGTCTGGTGGACCAGGAAACTGCTGCACACGATCAGGCGGGAGAAATTGGATCTTTGTTATGTATTGGTTTGGCGTAATGACCGGCAGAGCGCCACGCATTATTATGCTCCTTTCCCGGGCCAGGTATCGGTTCCTGATTTTCTGAAATTTTATAATGATCCATTCACTTTATTTGAAAACGATCTGAAGAAAATATATAAACGATGAAAAAATGTATTCTTGGTATCTGCTGCTGCCTGCTGCTGCAGGTACTGACCGCGCAACCGGTAAAGCAGTTTGGGCAATTAACACTAAAAGGCGTTCAGCTTTCTGGCGCCGGCGGAGAACCGGTGGTACTGCATGGAATGAGTTTTGGCTGGCATAATCTATGGCCCCGCTTTTACAATAAAGGAGCCGTGCATGAACTGGTTACGAAATGGAATTGCACGGTAATCCGTGCATCCATGGGGATTGAACTGAATGACAGCGGGTACCTGAAATCCCCGGAACGGTCCGAGCAACTGATGCGCAAAGTGATTGAAACCTGTATTAAAGAGAATGTTTATGTGATCATCGACTGGCATGATCATAATCTTCATGAAAAAGAAGCCATTGGGTTCTTCAGCCGTATGGCGGCTGACTATGGAAATAAACCTCATGTGATCTATGAAGTATTTAATGAACCTGATTATGAAACCTGGCCCGAAGTAAAAAGCTATAGTGAGCAAGTAATTGCAGCGATCCGGAAAAATGATCCGGACAATATTATACTGGTAGGATCACCCCGCTGGGATCAGGATATACACCTGCCGGCAGCGGATCCTATTAAAGGTTTCGATCACCTGATGTATACGGTGCATTTTTATGCCGGAACGCATAAGCAATGGCTGCGTGACCGTACAGATGAAGCAATCAGATCCGGATTGCCCGTATTTATTTCTGAATGTGCCGGTATGGAAGCCAGCGGTGACGGCCCCATTGATTATAAAGAATGGGAAGCTTTTGTAAAATGGATGGACAACAGGGGGCTTAGTTGGGTCGCATGGTCGGTATCTGATAAGAAAGAAACCTGTTCAGTTTTATTACCCGCTGCTAAATCAAAAGGTAAATGGAAAGAGGCCGTGGTGAAGGAGTGGGGCAGGGTGGCGAGGCAATACCTGAATGCTTATCAGTAAATATTGCCCGCGTAATTTCACCAGTTTTCCCCTCCATTAATACGATCAGTAAAACTGGTTTTTGCTATTGCAGGAATCATGCGGTGTGGTTATTTTTAGCCTTTAATTCGATACTATGAAAGGTAGATTCCTGCTCATGCTGATCATCGGCACTATTATTTTTGAATCCTGCACCCGCGTGATGACCCCTTACCAGGCGGCCAACAGCCCCCGTGGGAGGAAATGTGCTGTCATTCGTTAATAAGCGGGTTAATTACCCCCGAATACATTGTTCACGGCGCCTTCCAGCATCGGGAATTTCTCGACCACGAAACTTTTAATCGCTGCAATGGCTTTCTGTGCCTGTTCGTCGGTAAGTCCTGCTTCCGCTTTCAGTTTGTCTATTAATTCCTGCATAAATGATCTTTTATAGGATGCAAAATAAGAAAGGTCCGGCTTTCACCGGACCCTTCTGAATATTTTACTTTTTCCTTCTCGCTTCTAGCCTCTCGCTTCTAGCCAATCTAAGCCACTTTCAGCAAACTCAGCTTACTCTTATCAAACTTACGCTTAGCATATTCCAGGTCCAGCACAAACTGTGTTTCGGTGGAAGAGGGGAGTTCATACATGGCATCGGTGAGGATGCCTTCACAGATACTGCGGAGACCACGGGCTCCCAGTTTGTACTCCATCGCTTTTTCCACCATGAAATCAAGCACATCATTTTCAATACTCAGTTCGATACCTTCCAGTTCGAATAGTTTGTTGTATTGTTTGATCAGCGCGTTCTTTGGTTCTGTCAGGATCGCCCGGAGCGTTTCGGCATCCAGCGGATCCAGGTGAGTAACCACCGGCAAACGGCCCAGTAATTCAGGGATCAGGCCAAAGGTTTTGAGGTCCGTTGCATTTACATACCTCAGCAGGTTTTTCTTCATATTATCCTGCAGTTCTTTGTCTACATTGAAACCAATCGTATTGGTCTGTACCCGGCGGGCAATAATCTTATCAATACCATCAAAAGCACCTCCGCAGATAAAGAGGATATTCTGGGTATTAATTTTAATGAGTTTTTGTTCGGGGTGTTTACGGCCTCCCTGCGGCGGTACCAGTACGTCGGTGCCTTCCAGCAGTTTCAGCATTCCTTGCTGTACTCCTTCACCGCTCACATCACGGGTAATGGAGGGGTTATCGCCTTTACGGGCTATCTTATCAATCTCGTCAATATAAACGATTCCGCGTTCAGCGGATGCTACATCATAATTGCAAACCTGCAGTAAGCGCGTCAGGATACTTTCCACATCTTCACCCACATATCCGGCTTCGGTAAAAACTGTCGCATCCACAATGGCAAAAGGGACATTCAGCATACGGGCAATACTCTTGGCCAGCAGGGTCTTACCGGTTCCGGTTTCTCCCACCATGATGATATTGCTCTTTTCAATTTCAACCTCGTTACCCGTATTCAGATCGGATACTTTCTGCTGTAAACGTTTGTAGTGATTGTAAACCGCCACGGCCAGTACTTTCTTGGCCTCATCCTGCCCGATAGCGTATTCGTCGAGGAATTTTTTTATTTCAATTGGCTTCTTAACGGTGAGTTTGAAAGATGAACTGGTACGATCATCTTTTACGGTCAGCTCCTGCTCGATGATTTCCCGGGCATGCTCGACACAATTCTCACAAATATGCCCTTCCTGACCGGCGATCAGGATCTTCACTTCATCGCGGCTTCTGCCACAAAAAGAACAATGTAATGGATTTTTTGCCATATAGCTTAACCTTAACTTAACCTTAAACACAAACCGGGTCTCAGGTAAGATACAAAAATATAAAAAACCGCCGGGAATAGGCGGTTTTTATTTATAATTATAATATAAAGCTCTTATTTATAACTAGTTAAAGTGACTCAACCAGTTGGTCAGCGATGCCATATTCAATCGACTTACGGGCATCCATCCAATAGTCACGGTCAAAGTCCTTCATAATTTGTTCCACCGTTTTTCCACAGTTTTTGGCAAGAATGGTGGCACCGATCTCTTTTACACGACGGGTTTGCTCGGCCTGGATCTCCAGATCTGTACTTACCCCCTGAATATATCCACCCAGGGAAGGCTGGTGGATCATCACTTCGCCGTGCGGAAAGATATAACGCTTTCCTTTGGTACCGCCGCTCAGCAGTATACTGCCCATGGAAGCCGCCAGTCCCATACAAATGGTACTGACCGGGCTTTTGATCATCTGCATGGTATCGTACATCACCATCCCACTGGTCACCACGCCACCCGGACTGTTAATATAAAATTTAATCTCTTCTCCAGGTTTGTCCGCATCCAGCAGCAGCAGTTTACTGACCACATCTTTGGCACTTTTATCATCCACAACCCCCCAGAGATAGACGGCTCTTTTTTCAAAAAAATAGCGCTCCAGTTTTTTGCTAAACATACCCAGATCGCTCTTGGGTTGTTCTTCTTTCTCTTCTTCTTCATCCATTCTCCACCCGAAAACATTCGGGTCGTTGTATAAAAAATTCTTGCGGTTCATTTTTCTGAATTATAATGTAAATGAATTAGTCTTTTTTCTGTTTGCGGGGATTGGTGAGCAGTACTTCATCCACCAGTCCATACTCTTTGGCTTCAGCGGCAGTCATCCAGTTGTCGCGGTCAAAATCTTTTTCGATCTGTTCCAGCGTTTTACCGGTATGGTGATTCACCACTTCGTAAAGCTCTTTCTTGAGTTTACGGATTTCATTCACGGTAATCTCGATATCACTGGCCTGTCCGCCAATAGCACCGCTGGGCTGGTGCATCATGATGCGGGAGTGTTTCAGGGCAGCCCGCTTGCCTTTAGTACCTGCCCCCAAAAGTACACAGGCCATGGAAGCCGCCACCCCGATACAGATCGTGGCAATATCCGGGCTTACATACTGCATTGTGTCATATACACCCAGACCGGAGTACACACTGCCTCCGGGACTGTTAATATACATGTTGATATCACGGGAGCGGTCCGTTGAATCCAGGAACAGTAACTGGGCTGTAACGATATTCGCGATCTCATCATTAATCGGGTAGCCCAGGAAAATAATACGGTCCATCATCAGACGGCTGTACACATCCATAACGGCCACATTCAGGGAGCGTTCTTCAAT
>CAZYTV010000045.1:0-21415 GCA_964650455.1 uncultured Chitinophaga sp.
AAGGCCCTTCCGTAGAAACGGACTGACCTCTAACGATTGCTTGCCATATGAAAATTCTTCGAAGTAAGAGTTGTTTGCTGACTTTTTGGGCCGATTATCAGCGTTTTTGAAGATGTTCGGCTTTAACTTTGACCTCTGACGTTTGCCCTTCTAACGATTGCTGCCGTATGTTTTAATCTTCTGACACAAATGTAGTCAGCATCTCCAAGTCACTAAAATCAAATAAGGCCCTGTTTCATTATGCCTAAGGGCCATGGAGAATGCTGAAAGCCTTGCTGACAGCGGATTTCAGCGAAAACTCTTTATGATGCCCAACCGTTCAAATGATATATTATTTCAATTGATAAAGTCGCTTGAAAAGGCCGAAAAGCGCCATTTTAAGCTCTATATCAAGCGAAGTTCCGGAAAGGAAGAGCTGAAAATCGTTCGCCTCTTCGATGCCATGGACAAACTGAAGGATTATGATGAGAAAATCCTCCTGAAACGGATGGATGATGTGACCAAACCCCAGTTGGCCAATCTCAAGACCCACCTGTACAAACAGATCCTGGCCAGTCTCCGGCTCCTGAAAAGCGATGAAAGCCTTGATTTACAGTTAAATGAGCAGTTCGACTATGCCCATATCCTGTACAAAAAGGGCCTGTTTATGCAGAGTCTCCGGATCATCGACCGGGCAAAGGATATTGCCAGGAGCAACCAGAAATTCAATTTTCTGCCTCAACTGATCTCCCTCGAAAAGCGGATTGAAGGATTGCATATCACCCGCCATATTCACCACCGGGCAGATGCCCTGTCGATTGAAGCCAATGAAGTGAATATGCATATTGATAAAGTGGCCCGGCTATCCAACCTGGCCCTGCAATTATTCAGTTGGTTTGTGCAGCACGGTCACTCCAGGGATGAGTATGATGAGAAGGATATCCGAAAATTCATGACCCAGAACCTGCCCACCGGTGCTTGGAAGGAAACCGGGTTTTATGAACGCATGTATCTCTACCAGAGTTATACCTGGTATGCGTTTATCCGGCAGGATTTTCTGCAGTATTACCGCTATACGCAAAAATGGGTGGATCTTTTTCATGAACAACCATTAATGATCCGGGTGGAAACCGGTCACTATATCAAAGGAATCCATAACCTGCTGAATGCACATTTTGACCTTCGCAATCACCGCCAGTTTGAGCGGACGCTGAAACAGATGGAAGCTTTTTCACAGACAGAACGGGTGAAAGAGAATGATAACTTCCGGGTGCAGATGTTTATTTATACCAGCCAGGCCAGGATCAACCAGCATTTTATGCAGGGTACGTTTAAAGAAGGATTGTCCCTCGTGCCCTCCATCGAAAAGGACCTGGAAGAAAATGATATCTTCCTCGACAGTCACCGCGTACTGGTATTAAATTACAAATTCGCGATGCTTTATTTCGGCAGCGGGGATTTTAACACCTGTATTGATTACCTGCAGAAAATTATTTACGATAAGAATAACCTCCGGTACGACCTGCAATGCTATGCCCGCCTCGTGCACCTGCTGGCACATTACGAACTGGGAAATGATATGCTGATGGAATCCCTGACCAAATCTGTTTTCCGCTTTATGGCCAAGATGAAAAACCTGACTGCTATTGAGGAAGCCATGTTCAAGTTCCTGCGGCATTCGATCACGATCCCTACCCGGCAACTGAAACCGGAATTTGAAAAATTCCTGCAGCAGATCAAACACTTCGAGACCAACCGTTTCCAGACCCGGGCTTTTGCCTACCTGGACATTATTTCATGGGTCGAGGGCAAAGTGTATAATAAAACCATGGGGGATGTGATCCATGAGAAATACATGGTCAGCAAACGGAGAAATTAAACAGCACTCCTTTAACGGACGTCTGCCAGGTTTGGATTGGCCACAAAGCGATTGACCAGGGAATAATCTTTATTGGCATCCAGCCCGGCTTCCTTCAGGCTATACGTGAAAACCACCGCTTCCGGCATGGCTTTGCACTCATCCTTTTTCATCCGCACTACTGTTATCATGTTCCCCTGTACTTTAAAACTGAAATCGGATTTACCGGTACATCCCTTACTGATCACCGTAATGGCGACTTCACTTTTTTCGTAGTTGAATGTAAAGCCAATCAGCTTTTCACCAGCAGCATCTTCGGGGCTGGCACAACGGATAAAAAGTAATGTGAATACCAGTATACCTGTTAACGCTAAAATCACCCGGAACATACCGGGTAACCCGGTGGTACTAAATTTTTTCATAGCAACTCATTTGTTTTTTATTGTGCAATAGTAATGACCACACCCAGGCCTTCGTTAAAGACGAGGGCCATATCAAACTGGAGGGGAATCACCAGGGTACCCTGTTTATTAATAAAACCCCATTTGTTTTTGACGGCAACGGCGGCCAGGCCTTCCCTGAAAAAAATGACCTCATCAAACTGGCAGGGGATCTGTATTTTTCCCTGCCGGTTCATAAATCCTTTCTTTCCGTTTTCGTTCTCCACAATAGCCAGTTCTTCGTGGAATCCGCTCCGGAAATTACCGGAGAATAATTCATTGCCCCGTGGATCAATGAGCAGGATTTCCCCGTCTGAGTCTTCTGCAAAAGCAGTTCCTTCGCTGAAAGAACTGGCGGATTTATAACGGAACGGAATGACCACGGTGCCGGTTCTGTCGATATATCCGTATTGGTCACCGGACCTCACCAAGGCCAGCCCGTTTTGAAAAGAACCGGCTTCCGCATATTGTAAAGGAATCTGCTGGTTCCCCTTTTTATCGATATATCCCCAGCGTCCATCCTGCTGAACCGGAGCCAGCCCTTCATTAAAGTCAAAGGCATCATCATAACGGGCTGGTATAACCGGTTCCCCGGTTTTATTGATAAAGCCAAACTGATCGCCCAGCCTGACAAGTGCCAGGCTGTCTTTGAAGGTATAGGCCATATCATAGCGGCAGGGAATATCCAGGTTTCCGGTTTTACCAAGGTATCCGTAACGGCCATTCATTTTTACAATGGCCATCCCTTTATTAAATCCATACGCATACTCATAACGGCCGCTCATCAGCGTATCACCATCCTGGTAGATAAACCCCCATTTCCGGTTAATCCGTACCGGGGCCAGTCCTTCGGAGAATGAACCGGCGCTATCATAGGCACAGGGGATGCTGAGTACCCCTTCTTTATTCATGAACCCCCATTTGTTATCGGACCGCACCGGGGTCATGCCGTTGAAAAAGAGGCTGGTTAAAACACCGGCTTTACCCCGGATTATTTTTTCGCCCCGGGTATTGATATAATCAATCGTGATTTTTTCCCGTATGGCATTATCTCCATCCCCTTCCATACCGGGTGCATCGGAATTCTTCAGCGGTTTCAGGTACTCTCCCTTTTTATTAATAAAATAGCTGTCCCCGCTTTTTACCAGGGCCTGCCCGTTTTCAAAATCCTCCGCCTCTTCAAACCGGCAGGATATCACCAGCTCCCCTTGTAGGTTACAGTAACCCCATTTGCCGTATTTCTTTACAGCCACGAGGCTGTCCCGGAGTTCACCGATCATTTCATATTCACAGGGCACCACTTCCCGCCCTGTTTTATCAATCAGCCCTGCTTTTTCATCGCCTTTGTAAACACTGGCATATCCATTCCGGAATGGCCCGGCCTGGGTTATCCCGCTACCTACATTGGTAATGATCAGGTCATTATTCCTGTCAACATATATCCAGGAGTGAATTTCTCCTTCCATGGTCGTCTTTACGGCTGCCAGCCCTTCGCTGAAATTCTGGGCCTCTTCATAATAGGGGGGTATTACCTCATCTCCCGTTTTATTGACATAGCCAGATCCCTCTTCCAGTCTGACTGCGGCCATTCCTTCATTAAAGGGTTCACCCCAGTCATATTTTGGACTGATGAGCATGACCCCCTCTTTATTAATAAATCCCCATTTGTCACCTTTTTGTACCCAGGCCCTTTCTTCTCTGAAGTAATTGACCCCGTCAAACCGCGGAGCACTTAAAAGTTGCCCGGATGTATGATACAAGCCATATTTATCTTTCTGCTTCACCCAGATCAGATTGTCTGCAGCCCAGGCCAGTTCATCAAACTCACAGGGGATCATTTCTTTTCCGGACTTATTAATATAACCCAGCTTCAACCCGCGTTTTACCAGGCAGAGGCCCCCGCTGAAATTATCAGCAGAATCATAACTGCAGGGTATAACCAATTTTCCATAAGGATTGATAAAACCCCACTTGCCCTGTATGCAAATTGCGGCAAGTCCTTCATTGAAATAGCTTACGGTATCATAGCGAAAGGCAATCGCCGTATCACCGGATAGCGCATGGATAAAACCATGGCGCCCTGCTGCCTGTTGGGGCTGCAGGTAATATTCGTAGAGATCATGTTGCGTTTTTACGGGCGAACGGTTGATCCGGAATTCCTCCACAGTGATCTCCATATCCCTGGAAAAGGACTGCCCATATAAAATGTATCCTGCCAGTAATAGTGGCAGCAAGACGGCGATTGATTTTTTAGGAATAGCGTTCATGAGTTACCAGTTTCTGTTTTCAAAAAGAAGCGGAGGTGGGGGTGTGGACCATTTTGTTTTACCGGTACATTCTTCCAGGCAGCGGCCCGAATATTTTTTTATACATTTCTCCAGACAGTCAATCTCGCGTTTCCGTTGTTCAATACCAGCCGAAAGAATCTGTACGTTGTTGTACATTTCATCACTGTTTGCACTTGTTTTTTTAACACTATACCAACTGTACCCGATTACTGCCAGGTTGGTATAAGTAGTCCCGATTATTTTCGCGAGCTCAAAATAATCACCCGGCATCCTGATAATTTTCTCAGTACCGATCCGCTGCGGAAAAGGGGCCAGTCTTTTTACCAGGTCATCATATTGGGTGATATGACAGGTTTCCAGCAGGCTGTTCAGGAAAAGCAGGGTTTCGAGTTCACTTTTTACATTTTCAGGATTTCCCTGCAATACACCCTGTACATGTTCGCCCAGGTCCATCCCCATACCAAACCGGTCCGCATAGTCCTGCACTTTACTGAAGTTGACATTGGCTGCTTTACTTTCAGCGATCAGCCATTTCTGGATGGCCGGACTCGAGTTTTCAAAAACCCTGCTCCATTTTTCAAAAAGTGCTTTTTTGAATACAGGATTGAGCATATCCACGAAGCAGTACTTGATATAGATACTGCCAATAAAGGGCACGGCATTATCGATGATGCTGTTCATGGATTCCTCCATCTCATTGCTCCACTTGGAAAGTTCCGTGGCATTATTCGCCAACCCTTTGGAGAAGGACCTTATTTTCGACTGGGCGATTTTAATATCTTTTTTGAAGGACTTGATGGCATTTTCCGCAGCATTTATTTTTTCCTTCAGGGCCTCCTGCTCTTTTCGTTCTTCCTCCTGCCTGATCAGTTCCAGCCTGCGTTTTTCCGCTTCAACAGCCCTGCGTTCTTCTTCCTGCTTTTTCAGTTTTTCCTGGTAGGCTTTATTTTGCTGCTGTTCCTTTTCCAATCCTGCTTCGGCTTCCCGGAGTTTATTGATGTAAGTACTGTTGAAAGGATCTTTCCGGAGGGCTTTTTTCAGCAGGCGGACCGCATCTTCCCAATCACGGCTGGTAAAGGCTTTCAGGGCCTTCTGGTAATGATCCCTGGCTTCTTCCGCTTTTTGTTCGGCTGTTTTTTGAAAAGGGACCCGGTAGCTGCCGCCGTTATTATTGCCTCCGGGTGCGCTGGGTGCAGGCACAGCAAAATCACTGGCGCGGCGACCTGCCCATTGTTCCAGTTGACTTAATGCAGTCTGGCCATACCCGTTTTGCGGCTGCAGCAGGAAAAAAGTAAGTACAAACAGCAGGGAAGAACTGTTTATCCGGCAGGTTTGTTCGGGCAGGCGGGTTGACATGGTAGCGGGTTTATCTGATTCAGCTGCTGCTGTTGTCTTTTCCCCAGGCCACTTCCTGTCTGCCCCATCCGATAAAAAGCAATACTCCCGGTACGTTTAACACCAGGACTATAAAAAACCAGCAGATTTTAGTGGTATTATCATAGAATGTTCCGTTGGCAATGGCCACCAGAGCAACAAACCAGATGAGGACTGCCAGCAGGAATAATAGCCATGTAAAGCCATCCATCCCGCTGAAAGAGATATGCAGCATCATAAAGTAGCAAATTATATGTAAGGGGTAAGATAAGCTCAGGCCAGGGGCATTACAATGAGTAAAAGCACCGGAAACAATGACACAGGTCATTTCATCCGGCAGGCTGAACCGTTAACTTGTCTCCTCCACTAAATAATCCCTTTATGAAAGCCTTCTGGGTGTTACCTGGTTTGTTTTTATATGCCAGCGTTTCACAGGCACAGCAACACCTCATCCGCTATGACCTTGCCGGTGAAAATGTCAGCTATTTTAAAGTAAAGAAACCGGGAGACACCGTTGCTGTTTCCTTAATTCCCATTTCAAAAACAAAACGGATCAATCTTCAGATGGTCAATGCCGCAAACAGTTACCAGTACCGGGTGGTCTATATCAACAGGGTAGAAGCGCAGGAGGCGGTGGTGATACCTGGATTGGGTTCCAACCAGGTACAGAATATGGTAAGCGGCCTGCCTGGCATTGACCCGGAAGTATTTAAGACCGGTGATATCAGCAAAATGGGTGGCGATAATAAATCGGTGGAGAAAAGCTCCGAAACCAGCCAGCAGCGGGCCGCCAAACAGAGTTTTGCGAAGCAGTACAATGAGTATGCCGCAGCCATTAGTCAATGGAATAAGGCGGTCCTGTTTGAACAAAACTGCGAAGTACTCTGGAAGGAACTGGCAGAACTGCGATATACCCTGCAAAGTCCGGCTACTGAAATAAAGAGAGCCGCAGTGGAAAAAACGGCCGCTGTTTTCCCCGGAGTGGCGGAGAATCCATCCGTGATACTCCTGAATAGTAATGCAGATAACCTGAAATCCTCAGTCGCAACTGCTAAAGCCAGGTACCTGTCCCTGTTTTCCACGTATGGTTCCTTTGCCGGACTGGATATTGAGTCTGCCTACGCAGATTCCCTGATGAAAGAAGCAGAAAAAAAAATAACCCAGGTGAATAGTACAGCTGCATATAAAAGTGCAGATAGTCCTGATGCAGTGCTCAGCCGTATTGCTGAACTGTTCCGGCAGATCCGTAACGATCAGTATACACGGCTGACTCCGCTGGAAATTAACCGGAAAACCATCATGGCTGAAATTGAGTTCATACCGGTCATTGATACGGTTACCGGGAAAGCGATACATATCGGACAAAAGGATACGCTGCGCCGGCTTGTTCCGATTTATAAAAAAGAGCCGCTTCGTTTCCGGAATACATTTGGTTTCAGTTTTGTATCGTATGCCGAAAACCGCTGGCATTATTTTGTAACTCCCGATAGTGTGATTGCCCGGGAAACAGCAGATCAGTTTCAGCCGGTGGTGGTTACCTACCTTCATTTTTATGCCCCCCGTGACAAAGGATTCCGCTGGGGCGGCACGTTTGGTGCGGGCATACCGGTGGGGGGTGATAATTCGAAGCTGAATATTATGCTGGGACTGAGTACATTTTTAGGAAAAAATGATCCGGTATGTATTACTGCCGGTGTTACGGGCACACAGATAAAAAAATTATCGGGCTGGAAAACAGGTGATAAAACCAGCTTTACCCAACTGACCAGTAATAATTACAACTCCGTTTACCGGGCTGGTTATTTCCTGGCACTGACGTTTAATCCAGCTAACCTCAATATGAAAGATTAAATCTGTTATATGAAAGCAATTATTTCTTCAGTTATATTGATAACCTGCTGTTTATTTTTATCCTGCCATCAAAAACAATCCCCTCAGCAAATCAATGCCGGGGCAGAGAGCCAGCCAGGTACAGATGCAACCATCCGGGCCACCTGGCAGGTGACGGGATGCGCTGAAAAGGCTGCTGTCACAAAATCCCCGGCAACAGGTAATTACCAGGAATTTCCGGAGCGGAAAGGAGTGCTCTATCCGGCCATCCGGGTTGAAGGCGATTCCATTACCTATACACGTGATGTAACTCATCTTTGTTGCCGGCAGGTAAAAGTGAGTACCCAAAGAGAACAACAAACGATTACGATTACTGAATACTGGTTCAGACCTGGGTGCAAATGCAGGTGCAGTTCAACTGTAAGCGCGGTTATTCATGGACTCCCCAAAGGAGAATACCAGCTTTATGCCATTGAAACAGGCACAGATCCGCTGGATGATCAACCCACAAATGCATCGGATACGGTGCTGCGGCAGAAAATATCTGTTCATTAAAATACTTATTCACAGGGGCGATCTGGTTTCAGCATATCGGGCCATCAACGTAATTTGCGGCCATGACGGATTATCTAAGTGGCCTGAATGACAGGCAGAGAGAAGCGGTATTGCATAAAGACGGGCCGATCATGATCGTGGCCGGGGCCGGCAGCGGAAAGACCAAAGTGCTGACCACAAGGATCATACACCTGATGGCGGCCCACCGCGTGGATGCGTTTAATATTCTGGCCCTGACCTTTACCAATAAAGCCGCAAAAGAAATGAAAGAGCGGGTGGAGAGAATCCTCGGTAATGGCGAAGCCCGTAATCTTTATATCGGCACTTTTCACTCGGTATTTGCCCGTATCCTCCGCTTTGAGGCAGAGAAAATCGGCTATCCCCGCAATTTTACCATTTACGATACAGATGATGCCAAAAGTGTGGTGAAGGCGGTTGTCAACGAGATGAACCTCGATGATAAGCTTTATAAACCCAATGTGGTTTATAACCGGATATCCTCCGCCAAAAACTCCCTGGTGGGACCGGCTGAATACCGGAATGATTATGGTCTTCAGCAGGAAGATATGCGGGCCAACCGCCCTGCTATTGGCCAGATCTATGATACCTATGTCAAGCGCTGTTTTAAAAACGGTGCGATGGATTTCGATGATCTCCTGCTGAAATTTTATGAATTACTGAAGAATGTGCCGGAGAGCCTTTCCAAGTACCAGCACAAATTCAGATACATCCTGATCGATGAGTACCAGGATACCAACCCGGCCCAGTATGAAGTCATCAAACTCCTGGGAGCCATGCACGAAAATGTATGCGTGGTGGGAGATGATGCCCAGAGTATTTACTCCTTCCGCGGGGCAACCATTGAAAATATCCTGCAGTTCCAGAAGGATTATGATGAAGTGAAGCTGGTGAAACTGGAACAGAATTACCGGAGTACCAAGAGTATCCTGCATGTGGCCAATGAAGTGATAAAAAATAATAAAGGCCAGATTGAGAAAGTACTGTTTACCGATAACAGCCAGGGGGAGAAGATCAAACTGATCCGGACCATGACGGATAATGATGAAGGCAAATTTGTAGCCGACAGCATCCAGGAACAAAAACTGCGCAACCATTACAGCAATAAGGATTTTGCCATTCTTTACCGCACCAATGCCCAGAGCCGTGCCTTTGAGGAAGCCCTGCGCAGGATGGCCATTCCCTATACGATCTATGGCGGTATCAGCTTCTACCAGCGCAAGGAAATCAAGGACCTGGTGGCTTACCTGCGGATCATGGTGAATCCCAGTGATGAGGAAGCCATCAAAAGGGTGATCAATTACCCGGCAAGAGGAATTGGCAAGACCTCGATGGACCGGCTGATACTGTCCGCGAATGAAAATAATATCACCTTATGGAAGGTGCTCGAAAATGCCCGGCAGTTTGGCTTCAGGGCAGGCACGCTTACAGCCCTGGAAGAGTTTGTGATCATGATCAAAAGCTTCACCAGCATGCTGAACAATAAGAACGCCTATGAAGTGGCGGTGCATGTGGGTAAGCAAACCAACCTGGTCAAGGAACTGTTCAATGATAAAAGTACAGAAGGCGTACAGCGCTATGAGAATATCCAGGAATTACTAAACTCCATCAAGGAATGGACGGAGAGTCCGGACAATGAAGACGGCGAGCTGGTGGATAAGAGCCTGGCTTCCTATTTACAGCAGATCACCCTGCTCACCGATGCAGATGAAAAAGATCCCGATGCGGATACCGTGAAACTGATGACGATCCACGCGGCCAAAGGACTGGAATTTGGTTGTGTATTTGCGGCCGGACTGGAAGAAATGCTTTTTCCCAATGCCATGGCTATTAATACCCGGGAGGAACTGGAAGAGGAGCGAAGGTTATTTTATGTGGTGGTTACCCGGGCCAAGCAACGGCTCTGGATCACCTATGCGAATACCCGTTACCGTTTTGGCCAGCTGGTACAGAATGAACCCAGCCGGTTTATCGGAGAGATTCCGGAAGAATACCTCGACCGCAGTTTTGCGGGTGGTGGTTCTAAAAACCAGATACCTAATAACTGGGGAGGTGGATCGGCCTTTAACCGGATGAAGGGTTGGGACGGTGATAGTAAACTAAATGATGCACGGGAAGCGGAGAAACGCTATGGTGCCCCGCCCGAGAAAAAACCAACTACCCCTTCTTACCTGGCGCCCAAAGGGGCACCACCCAAAGTGGTCGAGCATACCCCCTCCGTGGATTTTGTGGCAAGTGATACATCTAACCTGCAGGCCGGACAAAAAGTGGAGCATCAGAAATTCGGATTCGGCGAAGTAGTCCGGATGGAAGGAGCGGCGCATAATCCGATAGCCACTGTGAAATTTGAACATAACGGGGAGAAGAAGATTATGTTGAATTATGCGAAGCTGCGGATCGTGGAGTAGGGTTATTTTATTACAATCGCATCTGAAAAATCTTTAAACCCTGTAATCGTTTCGGCAATTTTTTTCTTAGCCACCCCTTGCACCATTACTGCTGTTTGTTCCTTATTAACGACAGCAATATAAACAGTCACCGGCTTGCCTTTTAGTATGCATTCAACTTCCATTTCATAAGCAGGGTTACCATTAATTGTTAAAAAACCTTTGCTCTTGATAACAGGATTTGTAAATCCATTGCGGAGAGTGGATTCAAGAGCTGATTCAGCAAATGATTGGGCCGTTCCATTTTCTCTTGGCACTTGTGATAGCACCAGAAACGAGTTATCCTCATTTTTTAAATCTGCGTTACCATCCAGTGAATAAAAAGCAAGCCCGGCTTGCATTTTTAAAAACCTGTATCTGCTATCATTGGGTTTGATAGAATAGTTCATTCCTGCCATCTCATCCACGGCCATATCTTTATCATACACTACCGTTTCAATCGCTTCGGCTATTTGTTTGCCGCTTAGCTCATCGCCGGGGGGATAAATACCCATGACCATTACGGCAAAACTATCATCGCCAAAAAGCAGTTGCCAGACGGTGGAAGTCTCTCCATCGCCAATCCGCATCTTCCTTGCTTTGTATGGGCCAACGGTCGTTTCTTCTTCCAGAAAAACACTAAAACCTTTTGCCCTCATTTTATCTGCAGAGTTGTTCGCTGCCTCTGCAGCAAAGCTTTTGCCTTTTAATTCGGTTACCGATAAAAAGGTGGTCGTTTCATCTTTGACAAAACCTTTCATACTGCCGGTACTTGTTTTAAATCCGTAAGGAGGTATGATAAAAACACGGGTACCTGGAATATTGGTGTGGGCAGGTGTTTTTGATATTCCGGTAATATCACTTCCCTTATCTTTCTTTTCATCTTTTTGTTTGCAAGAAGAAATGAGAAATACTAAAATAAAACCAGCAAGAGGGGCGGCAAAAAATATTTTTTTCACTTTATAAGGGTTAAAAATTATTGCAAAAGCACATCACCATTTTCTGTTACAATAGTTTGTTTACAACTATTTGAAGTATTAGGGGCAGCAGGATTTAACTTTATACTAAATGCAATAGCGCGTCTCAGTGAAAACCAGGCACCTATAGTTAGTGGTGTTGCTGCTGCCGGAGCTACAAATACACCAATGCCAATACTGATAAGGTCAAACCCTGTTGTTCGTATAAAATCCTGAACAGCGCCAACGCCATCGGTGTTCACTGTTACATTTTGAGTTTCAATATTGATTACCCCATCATTACACCTGAAGTCTAACTCAAATTTTATGTCAGCCTCGGGGTTAGATCCTGTGATGTCTCTTTCTAAATCCAAATCAACACTAAGGATGTGATTGTTCTTGTATTTCACTTCCACGGCATCACCAAATAAAGTATTATTTTCAAGAACCCCGCCATGACTTCCCCATTTTAAATTTGATCCCTCCTGAACCATCTGATTACCGATACAAGCCTCAATTAAACTTACGATCCATTCTTTATTGATTTTTTTGACGGGCCGCCACATGTTTGCTCTTGCACTATTATAGTTCCAATATGGGTGATTACGTAAATTGTTATAGGTAATAATTAAATTTTCGGCCACCTGGCTATTGTTATTATCAAAGCAAGTTCCGGCATTTGTAACAATTGGTGTAGCATAGATCGGCGTACCTGAATTATTAATGATAAGTTCAATTTTTTTGAAACAGGGGCCGTCTTCGCCTTTTACGCCAAATTTTAAAAACCGGATATCTTTTAACTTTTTAATGTTTGCATCCACTACATCATAAGTAACCGTTTTTCGTGGCTCAAAATTGTCAATCCCTTTAGCAAGGTAAAACCGATGTTCTTCTTCATTCAGCTCAACCCATACAGCATCATCGGTTCCATTATTATCAGATGTTGTGATACGCAACTGGATGCGATAGACGGGCATTTCTTCAAATACCGGTTTTCTTAAATCTGGCGACATATCCCTGGCTATACGATGATCTGTTACAGTAGGTGGTTTCATGGTGTCTTTTCCTCCGCGGTGGTCAATGACTGTTACCGTTTGTGCATCTATACGATTGTACAGTGCAAGCAAGAGAATGCAAATGAGATATTTTTTCATTTAATAATTTTAATTTGATTTTACAGGTAATACCAGTTTTTTCCATTTTAATTTTTCGGGTGCTTTTTCTACATCTTGCATTGTAAGCCCGGACAAACCATCACTATCGTTAATAGTTACAACCATTTCACAACAAGCATCGCCGCCGCAAACAATTTTATCATTAATAAGACTGGTATTACAAGCGCCTGTTCCCCTTCCGTCGCAATCACAACGAAAACTACCTCTTATGCCTGACCCATTATCAGCAAGGAGAAAAACCATTTTTTTGTCAGAAGAGTACACTGCCTTATAGCCACTTTGTATAGTTACTTTACCATTTACAAATTTGACTCCACGCGGTAGTTTAGAAGTAGTATCGTCCTTTCCAAGAGCTTTATACCTTATTCCATCTACATTTGTCCGTACAAGTTGGCCGTCAGGCTTTTTTAATGGCGCTTCGGAACAGGTTCCATTATCTGTACACCAATATTCTTTGCAGTTCTTTGTGAGCTCCTTGTCTTCACAGTAAGTACAGACATTGAAATCTGCATTTGATCTTTTACAGTCCCCCTTTTTATAAAGGTTTTTTCCATCCGGGCTTTTGGGTGGCTGAGTATATACTATCTGGCTTGCCATAAGCGCAAAGCTGAGAAGTAGTTGAATTTTCATTTTTAAAGATTTATGATTATTAGTTAAACATACACCCGGTGTGACAACAGATCAATCACCCATTGGGTGATTATATGATTCAAACTATCCTGCAGCATGCCCAATGAATTATTTAAGCAAGCATTATTGCACAATTATGTTTACGATAAGTTTTAGTGTTTAAGGATTAAATCTCCATTTTCAGCAAACGCTGCTTTTTCACAACCGCAGGGTTTCGTGTTGTTCTGAT
This sequence comes from uncultured Chitinophaga sp., assembly GCA_964650455.1. Classification (GTDB taxonomy): domain Bacteria; phylum Bacteroidota; class Bacteroidia; order Chitinophagales; family Chitinophagaceae; genus JJ008. The sequence continues at coordinate 13,759 of CAZYTV010000045.1, forward strand.
TTAAAAATGGCCGGAAATTATGAAAGAAGGTATATATCTTATTTGAAGACCATTCTGTAACTTTTCGGTCTTCATGTGATAGAAACCCAAGCGACTGGTGTATTTCTCTTCTTATATCTTCCCCGTCCGAGCAATCAACTCCAGTAGCCTGAAAATTCATATTGTCAGCATAGAGGCTTAGCACATTATCTTCACAAAGTGCTTTTAGGTTAAAACTCACATTTGCCTGTAAATCCCTGTCAAAATCCTTGATTTTTTTGAGGATAAAATTTACCCGAACGGCTCCAGGCAATATTTTTTCAAACTTTATCCAATTAAGTTCCCATTTATAAATCATGTTGTTCCCCAACGCGCATTCAATGATGCTCTTTATCCAATCTGTGTTTATAATTCTATGTGGCCGCCACATGTTTTTCCTGCCTTCACTGAAGTTCCAATCCACACTGTTTCTGAGCAGCGCATGACTGATAGTGTACAGTTTTTTCTCGGCTGAATTATTATCAATACATATTCCCCTGCTGGAAGTTTGAGCATTTCCGGAACTAACGATTCCGCTACTGGAATATACCGGCGAGCTGCAATTATTCAACAACAGCTCTATTTTCGTAAAACATACGCCGTCATCTCCAGTTACACCCAGTTCAATTTTTTTAATATCCCGTACATAACGTATGGAGGCATCAATAATGTCATAGGTCTGAGTTATCCCCTCCCTGAAATTTGCGCCTTCTTTTCTTAGATAAAAATGTTTTTTCCAATATCCCTCATCATCGCTCAATTTTACATATACATTGTCATCGGTTGCAGCGCCTTCACCACGTCCTGTGGTAATCCTTAATTGTATACGGTATACAGGTATATTTTCAAACGATGGTTGTATATATGCTGTTGACATATCTATATAATTTCTATGGTCAGCCACAGAAATGTTTACTGGCTTGGCCGTGGTATCACCACCAGGCCTTTTATCAACTACTTTTATCTGTGCACTACCGGGTACAAAAAAATATAATGTCACCATAAAACAGGAAAGTAGCTTTTTCATTTTTTATAGGTTAGAAAAATTAATAATCTAATTGATTTATAGTCAGCAAGTATGTTGAGTATTATCTTCCGATAATCATTCATTTTGTGATTATTACTTCACCGCCGCACAATTTATTTTTCTGTCATACTCCGACCAGTACTCAGCCGCTAATGCTGCATACTTGCCACTTCCCAGGTAGTTTTCTATAAGTTCCACACTCCCAACCTTGCATACACCATCTTCCATATAGGCCACATGCAGCTTGCCATTGAAATACCGGTAGCGGGGTATACCAAGATCATTTTTGGAAACCAGCCACAGTTGACCACCATCGGATTCTAATGCCATTTTTAACACTTTGCGGTGCGGATAATCCCGTTTAAGGATGGCATCTATTTTTGAGACAGTTAGCTTAGGGTCAGTAGTTTTAAATGGCTTTGAAAATACGGGAGGGAGGCTGGCTAAATTGTCACCATCGGTTTGCACTTTTTTAATAGCCAGCTCCTTATTCTGTTTTACCAACAATTCGTCCGCATGATCAATAACTAAATCAAATGAGCCTGTAACTTTTGGCAGGGCAGGATTGTCAGAATTATTTGCCACGGTAGTACCGCCTACCAACTGGATGCTATAGCTGATGGTGGAATTATTTTTATAATCTTTCAGCCGAACATGGTAAATGGGGCAGGAATATTTACTTCCTTGAAAATTGCTAACCATACAAAACATATCTTTTGCAATTGCCGGATCAGGAAGAATATCCAGCTCGATATAGGTTTTATTAAGATGCTCCGGTTTAACGTATAAATAGTCGCCATTTGTAAAATTATCTGCATAGGTTTTCCCATCTGATTCTGTATATTTTTTTGAGTACTTAAAAATTAAAACATGAGGCTTTGTTGGCTCATCAGGGTCTCCTATTTTAAAATACTCTTTCACTGTTTTTCCCAGCTCTGCCCGGGCATAAATAAACTCATTGGATTTAAAACTGGTTTTACCTGCTTCACTGCCATTCGTAAAAGGAACATTGTTAAACTTTACTGTTCCATTGTTTTGTGCCTGTGAAGTGGCGGCGAAGAAGGCCGCTGAAATAAAGAACAGGAAATGATTGAGCATGGTATAAGATTTAGTGGAAAATATTTTTAAATTAATTGTCGTTGGTATTATTTCTGCAATTCCACACTAAACCTATTTATAACAGCTTTTATAAACAATCACCCAACGGGTGATTTATTATCAGTAATTAATATTAAAGTGAACCCTTGCATCGCTTTTTTGTCAAGTGATGGTAACTGTAACAGGGAATGGACGGTTGTGCAATCGCCGGACCATCTTCTCCGGGTATCAGGCTTCTTATTGATACAAGCAGTGGATTGTAACCATCCTGGGCGAATGAAAAAATAAACCGGGAAGAATCTACTCCCCATTGCCGCAAGTATTTTACGACAGAATAAATCCTGTCCCAGGAGGTTTGCCGGCAGCTTAAACAACTGTTTCCAAACCCCAATACCACAATTTTGCAATCAGGATTTCTATTCAATACTAAGGCAACATGGTATAATTTCTTCTTGGCAACCCAATTCAGAAATACGGACCTTTTGGAAAACTGTATACTGTCTTCTTGAATTTCAGTGCTACATACAGAAGATTGAGCGTGAGTGCTTACAAAGCACAGCACCACTGAAACAACAAGTAGTAATTCTTTCATTGGCCTCAAATAATATTTAAAGACTGCCTGTTATTTCTTTTTAATCTGAATGGTTTTCAAGGTGGATAATATATCTTTTCCTGTTTGCTCCCGGTAAGAAAAATAGGTGGCTTCAATAAATTCCATAAATGTATTATCTCCGAATGAGAGTTCCAGTTGTATGCCCGTACTGCCTAGTACGTATGTTTTTAGTTCCCCCTTATATCCGCTTATCGTGATTGGTTCTTTTTTTGTAAGCGTACCCATTGTTTCCCCTACCGGCATTTTGGCTGCATACCGCATTGTTTTAAATGCATCATGTTTTAATACACTGCCGTCTCCCTCTTTATAAAATCCCATCGCCGTCTCCCTCCAGGAAAAGCTATCAGGAAGTTGTATATACACAGAAGTGCCGGGAAAGTTATCCAGTTTGGTGGTATCGGTATTATTTGACGCTATAGTTATAGTACCGGGTACTTACTTTTCGGTCATGCCATTGTCACAAGCAAAACCAGTTATTGATGCGAGAATGGAATACAATAGTATTTTCATATAGATCTTCTTTTGCTTTTTATCTCTAATGTTTTCAGTATTTCAAACAATTCCTTTCTGGTGGCCATGTTATTTTCAGCGGTTTCTTTCTTTTTCTATTCCCATACTGGGAATTTTCGATTTAATTATTTTTCTTTTTATAGAATCCGCTTTTTTTATACTGTCAATTACCGTTATGTTAATCATTTGAGGCGCAGGCTTTTTAGGCGGCGCTTGTGGATGTGTTTGCCCCGGTACTGGTTTTACAGGGTTGGTTTTTCCATTTTGAGTTTGTGCATTACTCACTAACCCTCCCAATAAAACCATTGCGGTTAATAATATATTTTTCATTGAATTTATTTTGTTAAATATATTATTCTGCCGGATTGCAGTCAGTCACCCAACGGGTGATTTTTATTAGCCGCATAAGTAAATTAATGCGAGCCCTTACACCGCCTTTTGGTTAACCGGTGTTTACTAAAGCAAAGGATATAGGGTGCTGTTAATGCCGGACCATCTTCTCTCGGGTGCATACTTCTTATCGACACCACTAAGGGATTGTCTCCATTCAGAGCAGCAGAAAAATAAAAGTACATGGGGGTCATGTAATAAGTTAAGTGGTTGGGATATTCCCTTTACAGGAAACAAGGTTTGCAAAGCATTTACCTGGTTTACCAAATTATTAAGCTACCATATATTTTAAGTTCTAGCATTCTTTGTAACTATTATGGAATTGGGTTTTATTTTAATTTTTGGAGAATCCACTTTATTTTTTATGCTGTCTGTTACCGTTGGTTTAATTATTTGAGGCGCAGACTTATTAGGCGGTGCTTGTGAAGCTGTTTGTCCCGGAACTGGTTTTACCGGAGGTGTATTTACTTTTTGGGTTTGTGCATTACAAACTATTACTCCCATTAAAGCCATTACGGTTAATAATAATTTTTTCATTGTAATTATTTTGTTAAAATAAATCTTCTGACGGATACCAGTCAATCACCCGTAGGGTGATTTTTGGAGCTTGTTCTGGAAAAAAATGGACAGTAAAGGGAGAGTAGAAAGAAAGAATATCTTTCGGGGTCGTATCTATACTCATTCAGCAAAGTCCTTGCTGTGCAGCCTTCATCACGGCCTCAGTGCGGTTAGCCACATGCAGTTTGCTGTAAATATGTTTTACATGGGTACGAACAGTTTCCAGGCTAATAAAGAGTTTAGCAGCTATGCTTTTTAATGGCTGACCTTCAGTTAGTTCTTTCAGTACTTCTTTTTCTCTTTCACTCAGATTATAATCAGTGCCTTCGGGGGATACCAGGATGATATTCTTTTGAGTAAAGAAATTCAAAGTCTTTTTTGCTACGGAAGCATTCATAAAAGAGCCGCCGTTGAACACTTCCGTGATAGCTTCCAGGTATTTATTAGGCGGATCATTTTTTAAAATGTAGCCACTGGCACCGGCACAAAGGGCATTGAAGATTTTTGTGCCATCGTCAAATACGGTTTGTATAAGGACTTTTACGTTTTCAAATTTCTGGGTAATGAGGCGGGTTAGCTGTATGCCATCCATGCCGGGCATTTCAATGTCCATCAATACCACATCAGGCTGGCTACGGCGTATATCAGCTTCCCAGTTGTTGCCATTACTAAAAGTTCCGGTACAGACATAACCCGATGTGCCATTCAGAATAGTTTGCAAAGCATCCCTGATTAGCTTACCATCTTCGAATATAGCTACCTTAATATCCATTTTTGTAAAATTGAGATTTCCCATTTTGCTATACAATACCCCGTTGGGTGATTTTTAGTGAAAGCGAAATAGTACACCCTTGTTGTGGTGCCGAATGAATTTGGCAATGGGCACCTATATCATCAGCCCTTTTTTGCATATTCTCTAATCCGTTGCCCCTTTTTACTGTATTCACATCAAACCCATTTCCATCATCGCAAATACTGATTTTTAATAAACTTTCATGCAGTAAAAAACTCATCTTCAGCATCGTTGCATTGCTGTATTTTGCTACATTATTAATGGCTTCTTTACAGAATAGGTAAATATTTTTCCGGGTTTCAATGGATAATTTGTAACTCTCCACAAGCCCGGAAACTTCTATATGCGGAGAGATGTTTTTTGCAATACACATATTTTGTGCATACTCTCTTAATTTCACAAAAATATCTTCCAGGGTTTCTTTTTGCGGGTTAATGAGCCAGATAATATCATTTAACTTAGTTACCATTTCTGTTGCCGAGCTTTGAATAATATCAACAGAGTATTTTGCTGCATCAGCCTGATTATTTTCCAGATTATTTTTAACTAAATGACTGTACATGGCAATACCACTTAAGGTAGCACCTATTTCATCGTGGAGGTCCCGGCTGATGCGTTGTTGCTGCTTTAATAGTTCTTGCTGACCTTGTATTTTTTTTCTTCTTCTAAAATGAAGGAAACCATAGCCGCCGGCTAATGCCAGCATGCCTATCCCCGCCAATGCAAAATATTTCTGTTGCTTTTGTTTTGAAGCAATAGCTGTATTCAGATTATTTTCTACTTTCAATAATCTTATTTCATCTTCCTTTTGTTCTACTTCAAGTTCTATCTTATATCGTTTTGCCTTTATTACATTTTGTTCATACGCAAGACTATCATTATACAAAATATGTTTTTTAATATTAGTATATGCCCCAGAAAAATTGCCTGTTATGCTATCCAGAAGCGAAAGGCTGTGATAAGAAAATCTGAAGATATATTTATAATTTTTCAAAGTTGCAATTTGATTACACCTGGTAAGACAGTCCCTTGCATTTATATAGTCATTAGAGCTGATGTATAATACGCCAATATCATAAAGCACATCACATAAGGTCAATGAATCAGATTGTGTAAAGTAATTCAATGCAAACTTGTAATTAGCTTCAGCCTTTTTATAAAAGCCGGTTGCTAATCCATTATTTATTTTCAGCTTGATTGAATCACCCTGATGCTTTTGAAAATCAGCAAGAGACCAGTAATAATTTGCGTTTATCCAGCCGTTTTTTGATAATTGTGCTCCTGCTTGCCCGGCAGCATTGAAATCATCTAAAGCAGATTTTGAACTACCCTGCCGCAGGCTTTTACCTCCTCTGAAAAAATAACAAGCCGAGAGTAAAACATTTTCTTTGAGTTCTTTATACATCCTAATGGCATTTTCCAGGCTATTAAATCCGTTTTCGTTATCCCCGGTATAGAAGTGCGTTAGTCCAAATATTGTATGGCAATGCGCAAGGCCAAACCTAAAGTCAGTTGATTTTTGTATTTGCATTGATTTATAAAGATTCCGGTATGCCTCATCGTAATTACCATTGTTTGCATAGTTTAATGCAAGATTACTGTAAGCTACTCCTAAATATCCTTTGTTGCCACCATTCTCCATAACCTGGATTGCCTTTTGATAAAAATCTTTCACCTTATCAGCGTCATCTTTCATAGACGCTATATTCCCAAAGTTTATTAAGGCAAAACCAATTCCACTTTTATAATTTATTTCTTTTGAAAGACTGAAGGCCTTATCAGCCCAGTATTGACAACTATCATAAGTTATCAAATCCTGAAAGTGACGAAAACTTAACCAGTTCATCGCATCTATCCGTACCGTATCCTCTTTTGCGGTAGCGATTATTTTTCGTAAACTATCCGGTGCTACATATTGTGCTTTAATAGCAACATTATGTGATATTAGCAGTAGAAGTGTTACAATATGTATTCTGCCACGCATTATTTTTCTTTCTAAGTCAACGCAGATAACAATTTGTTTATAAATGATGGTATCTCCAATACCCCATCAGGTGATTTTTGCCAGCAAGCACCATTCTTTTACGGCGTAAAAACTGGTTTTAATTCTAAATAACTCTTTTCCCTGCTGCCTTTATTTAAATCCAGGTCTTTTATACTGAAAGGACAACTTTTGTAAGGCCACTATTTCCTGAAAATAGATAATACAGTTCTATAATCCAATTCATCTCTCTTTAAATATACAATATTCAGTTTTACTAAACTTTGGCAAATACCTACACTCCTGCGACTTATTTTTGCATCCATTTAGTAATATGCCCACCGCCAAGCAAAAGAAAAAAATACGCCGTTTATTATTAACTCTGATTGTGCTCGCCCTCCTGGGAGTGGCTGCATGGAGGGGCTGGCAATGGTGGGAATACCGGAAAGCCAGGTACACCCATTATCCTGCATTCGGCATTGCCATACCCGATGGATATTCCATTCATGGGATCGATGTGTCCAAATAACAGCACCTGATTTCCTGGGACGAGGTGAAAAAAAAGAAAGTGAAAAAGATTCAACTGGGTTTTGCATTTATGAAGGCCACGGAAGGCCCCAGTTCCAGGGATCCGCAGGTTAAGCGAAAACGGAAAAAAACCAAACAAAA
>CAZYTV010000046.1:0-14916 GCA_964650455.1 uncultured Chitinophaga sp.
GGCAAGCCAGGCAAACGGACGGCAGGGTCTCCACCAGCCGGGGTAATGACTCCAGCGCCAGGGTGAAACCCAGGGACGATAAGCGGGACCATATACAAACCGAACCGAAGGCCATCCCCATACATTGATCACGATCCGGGCTGACGAAAATTCATACCCTGCATGGGGCCCGCTGAGTTTACTATCATTGTAATCCATGAAGGCTTCCTCTTCTCCTCCTCCATCTGGTTCCACAATCACTGTTTCTCCATAAATATCTTCATCACCGATAATTTGTACCACAGCCGTGGTATCACCTGTTTTTTCCAGTTCAATCACCGCAATGTCCTGGTTTTCGGTACCGGAAACAGGCACCTGCAGTACAAAAGCATGAACCTCTTTTTCAGATTTGTCAATGACGCGTATATAATCTGTTTCCCCATCCCCGTTCAAATCCAGATTATTGACATGATTGGATTCGAGATTAATGGCTTTTTCAAAATCTTCAATGCTGGACGATTGTTGGAATAATTGCAGCGCTCCCTGAAGGCTGAAATGGTCGCCGGGTAAACCGGTGGAATCCACGCCAGATTGCTGCTGGGCGGTTGCGGATACACTTACTAAAAGGAATCCGGTGATCAATGTGGTTAATGGTCTGAGTGCTTTCATGTAATAAGTTTTGTGTGAGACGATAAAAGTAGTTCAGGGTTTATTCAGGGTACTGTTTTTTTCCTGAAATCCGGATACGGACCGGATTTTTTCAGCCCATTTAGCGATATAAACCGGTTCCGGTAACGGCAGATTCACACCACTGGGGAAATATTTCCGGGTTCATACCTATCCTGTTAGTAGTCAATCAGGACCAATCGTTCAATCCAGGCTTGTCAAATGTCCGGCAATTTTCAATAACTTGCCCTCCCTTCATGATTTCTCCCAATACCATACAACAAATACTTGGCCGCACCGATATAATTGATGTGGTGGGAAGCTTTGTTAAACTGAAAAGAAGGGGTTCCAATTACCTGGGCCTCTGCCCTTTTCACAATGAGAAAACGCCTTCATTCACTGTTTCTCCCAGCAAAGAAATTTACAAATGCTTTGGATGTGGGAAAAGCGGTAATACAGTGAGTTTTGTCATGGAGCATGAAAAATACAGTTATGTCGAAGCCCTAAAATGGCTGGCCAACCGGTACGGGATTGAAATCGAAGAAACCTTTGTCAGTGATGAACAAAGGCAGCAATTACAGGCGGCCGACAGCCTCTATATCATTAACAGCTTTGCCCAGCAGTTCTTCAGCCGGACGCTGTTTGATACAGAAGAAGGTCAGGATGTGGGACTTGCCTATTTTAAAGAACGGGGGTTCCGGGAAGAAGTTATAAAAAAATTCCAGTTGGGGTATTCACCCGAACAACGGGATGCATTTACACGCGAAGCTATCGCCAGGCAATACAATACTGAATTACTTATAAAATCCGGCCTGGTGGCCAACCGCAATGACCAGTTGATGGATAACTACCGGGGTCGGGTTATATTTCCGGTACACAACCACAGTGGTAAAGTACTTGGTTTTGGTGCCCGTATTCTGAAAGCCAACGAGAAGGCACCGAAATATATCAATACCCCGGAGAATGAACTGTATATCAAGAGTAAGATCCTCTATGGCTCTTATTTTGCACGCCAGGCTATTGACAAAGCGGATGAATGCCTGCTGGTGGAAGGTTATACGGATGTGGTCTCCCTGCACCAGGCAGGCATTGAAAATGTAGTAGCCAGTGGGGGTACTTCCCTTACTCCTGACCAGCTTCGCCTGATCCGGAAATACACTAATAATCTTACGATCATTTATGACGGGGATTCAGCGGGTATAAAAGCAGCCTTACGCGGACTCGACCTTGCATTGGAAGAAGGACTGAATGTTAAACTGGTTCTGATTCCGGATAAAGAAGATCCGGATAGTTATGTCAATAAAGTGGGGGCTGCCGCCTTTACCCAGTTTATCCAAAAAAACAAAAAGGATTTTATCCTCTTTCAGCTGGAAGTGGCCCTGCATGATGCCGGTGCGGATTCTGTAAAAAAATCAGAAGTGGTGAACCGGATGGCCGAGACCATTTCCCGGATCAACAAAGCAGAAGATTTTACCCGGCAGCAGGATTATATCAAGCAATGTGCGGAACTGCTGAAAATTGATGAGGGCGGACTGCACGCACTGGTCAACAAGTTCATCCGTGAGCGTGTCAGCACGATGGAGCGGAAGCAACCCTTCGAGGAAGCGAAGCAGTTTGAACAGAATGCAAAACAGGGGGAAGAAAGCAATTTTGATGAAACCACCTTCAACCTGCTTTTCAAGGATGATCTCCAGGAACGGGAAGTAGCCCGGATTATACTGGAGTTTGGTATCAAAAAATGGGACGAAGGAAAACTGGTTGGTGAGTATATCCTGGAAGAAATGGTGGATGAATCATTACTCGATAATAAAGATGTGATCCGGCTGATTGCTGTATTTAAGGAATTGCTCGGGCAGCGACCGGAACAGGCCAGCCGCAGTTTTTTCATCCATCACCCGGATGCTAAACTCAGTGCCTTTGCTGTTTCATTACTCAATTTTCCCTATGAGGAAAGTGAACACTGGCGCAGTGAATTCAGTCAGTCCAGTGGTTACCAGAAAAGTCTTTTTGAACAATCATATGAAGATTTTATCCGTACGGTGTCGCCGGAAAACAATGATCAGTTACTTCGTTTTTTAAAAATAGATGAAGATAAGACCAATGAACAGGTGGAATCAGCCGTGAACTACCTCAAGCTCCGGAAAATCAAGCGGATGCTGCTGGAGAATCAGCTGGATCTGGAAAAAGAACATACTCAGGAAGAGTTCAATATGCTGCACCAGACCCATGATCACCTGAAGCAGATGGAAATAGAACTCACTAAAAAAATGGGAGCCGTGATTATCCGGTAACTCCTGCCTTCTGCAGCAGCAGATCGCTGTACGAAACGTCAATCAGATCCTTTTCCTCAATGCCAAATGCCGCTAAATAAAATTCACATTGCTCTTTAAGCCGTTTCGCATCCAGTTCCGGGGCGTTAATATTACCGGCTTCAATTTCCACAAAAAAGCCGAGACCAGGCACTTCATCTATATGAAACTTGACAGGACCGATATAATAAATCTCCCTGATTTTTTCCACCACAATTTTAATCCCATTTGCGCTGGCCAATGCTTTCTTTAATCCGGCTGCGTCAGGTACTTTGACTAACTGGAAAGCGGATTGTTTGGGACCGGTCTGATCAGGACGTTCATAAAAAATAAGGTTATTTTCAATATTTCCTTCCCTTAGTTTTAAGCGGCCAATGGGGACATTGAAGTAGGTATCTGTCTGCCGGTCAGTTCCTTTTAATTCGGCTCCATTACTGATCAGGTAGTTTCTGATCTTGTCCCTGTTGGAACAGCGGGCTTTGATTTCCACATTCAGATGACTCATAAAATGTAAAAAGGCTGTATCGTTGCGGATACAGCCCATTTATAAATAAACAATTTTTTATTCAGCTACTGCAGCAGCCGGTCTTTTACGGCTGGCACCTATTTCTGATCCGCGGTATTCTTCGCACCGCGTAAAACGCATGGCGCTCCAGACATGATCCAGTTCCACCCGTTCAATACTTTCGTATCCTTCACAGGTCAGTCCGTTCCAACTGCATTCCCGGTTGAGATCAGTGACAATTTTGGATGTGATCTTGGGATAGGCCACCCAGAACTTAGAACCTGTTTTCAGGGAAGGCATCACATCTTTCAGAATTCCATTCAATTGATTTTCGTTCACCGCAAATACCAATGCAAAATCTATTTTCCGGCTTTTTAAAAGCGGGGTCATGTTCTTGCAGAATGATAGCTTGCTGAATTGTTTCTCAATGGAGGAGGGCAAACCCTGAATAAGAAGATTCTTTTCGTCTGCCAGTTGTAACTTTTCAAACACAGTTTGTGACATACTTAGAAGCTATTTTAAAGGTTCCGGCCGTTTTTCATATTGAAAAAATCAACCGAGTTCTCAAAGCAGGGACAGCAAAGGTACTGATTAATATGTGTATTTTCTACACCTATTTAAATTAAAATCCCCCCGAAGCGGTTATATTAGCTTCAGGGGGATGTTGAAATAACTTGATCTAAATCATTTGCCTACAGGCTTATAGCGGGCAAGTGCTTCAGGCATATATTTCTTTAGTTGCTCAATGCGACGTCCTTCCGTAGGGTGTGTACTCAAAAATTCAGGAGGTGATTGTCCGTCTGAAGCTTTTTCCATTCTCTTCCAGAGTGCTATGGCCTCTTGCGGGTTATAGCCAGCCATGGCCGTAAAGATCAGGCCATACCGGTCGGCTTCCAGTTCATGTTTACGGCTGAAAGGGAGCATTACACCCACCTGTGATCCTGCTCCGTATGCACCTAAAAACAGATTCTGGGTTTCCTGGGGCTTATTAGCTACAGCCACCGATAATGCCACTCCTCCGAGTTGCTGTAATATTCCCTGGCTCATACGCTGATTACCGTGTTGTAAAAGCGCATGTGATACTTCATGTCCCATCACGGCTGCCAGGGCCGCTTCATTTTGGGTAATGGGGAGGATGCCGGTATAAACGACAATTTTTCCTCCGGGCATACACCAGGCATTAACGGTTTTGTCATCAACAAGATTTACTTCCCATTTATACCCTGTCAGATCACTGGTTTTACCAATTTCCGCATAATAGGCTTCCACGGCTTTAACAACCCGGTGCCCTACCCTGTTCACCATTTCTGCATCACGGTTATTAGTATTGACCACCACTTTATTGGTCGATAAAAACTGCTTATACTCGGTACTGGCCATGTTCTGCAATTCCGATTCAGGTAGAAGTTTCAGTTGTTTTTTTCCGGAAAGCGGGTTTGTAGAACACGCGATTAAGACAAAAGAAAACAAAAAAACAGTGCAGATTTTTTGTATCATGATTGTAATTTTAAATCAAAATTACTCAATCATTATACCAATCAGGTTATATGATTGAATAAATTATTATCACGAAAGTTAAAAGAAATGTGATTAATCGTTGTTTTGACGCGCTTCCCTGCGTCGCTGACGGCGGCGGTCACGCCCTTTGAGGATCGGCACTTTGCTTTCATTTCCACGTAAGAGACGGCCGATATTTTTCTGATGGGTCAGTAATACCATCAGGGCCACTGCAATGGCAAATACCCGGTATACCGGATTCTCTACATTAAATATTACGAGGATGAAGAAAGGGAAGGCAATACTGGCCAGTATTGAACTGAGTGAAACAAAGCGGGTCAGGTACAGGACCAGGGAAAATATACCTACGCAACTTAGGGCTGTCCAGGGGGAAATACCCAATACCAGTCCAAATAAAGTAGCCACGCCTTTACCACCCCGGAAGTCTGCCCAGATCGGGAAGATATGTCCGACCACGGCGGCCAGTCCAAGTCCTGTCTGCAGGTTTTGCAGGTTGACTTCACTGTCGGCATATTCCGGTAATAATAAGGCCAGTTTCACGGCCACCACACCTTTCAGCATATCCACCACCATCACAAATGTGCCCCATTTGGAGCCCAGTACCCGATAGGTATTGGTGGCGCCGGCATTGCCGCTGCCATAATCCCGAATATCAATATTAAAAAAGGATTTGCTCACCCATACAGAGGTGGGAACACTGCCAATCAGATATGCAACAATAATCAGAAGGAGTTCATTCATAGAACCTTGCCATTATTCTGTCGTTAAATACAGAATACGAAAATACATAAAATTCGGAAAATGGTAACAGTATAATAACCTGTTGAAAATACTGGCTTAACGGTTAAACACGAGTCGGTTGCCGGGTGTCCGATGTCAGTTGTCAGTAACAGCCCTTATTATGCAGGTTCTCTTATAAACCTTATAAACCATCTAAACACTTCATTCAGCCACTTTCTCCTTTAAGACACTCTAAACTATTCTTTCAGCCCCTCTCTTCTATTAGGCTCTCTAAACCCTCAAATCTCCCTTCCAAACACCAGACAAATCCAGTTATTCATCACTTCCTTTCCCAATATGTGGAGCGATAGCGGAAGAGCTGCTTTTACAATATCCTCCTCATCACTCGTCAGGAGACCGCTCAGGAGCATTATACCTCCATCGTTCAGGTTGTTTTTCAGGTGTTCCAGGTTTTCGAGGATCACATGCTTATTAATATTGGCCAGGATAATATCCGCTTTGCCTGCTTCAGCAGCATTGTCGGCAAGCTGTAGTCTGACCCTGGTGCATTCATTATTCTGGCAATTCTCCGCAGCATTTTCTATACTCCAGTCATCATAATCTATAGCAAAAACATCAGCGGCCCCTCTTTTCTCAGCCAGGATTGCCAGCACACCTGTACCCGTACCAAAATCAAACACTTTTTTGCCGGCAAAATCAAGAGTCCGCATTTGTCGCATCATCATATAAGTGGTGGCATGATGACCCGTACCAAAACTCATTTTAGGAGTGATGACAATTTCCAGCTCCACCCCTTTTTGTGGTTCATGGAAACCGGCTCTTATGGCTACAAAATCGTCCACCACAACCGGGTCAAAATTGGATTCCCATATTGCATTCCAGTTCTGTTCCTTTATCTCCTTAATCGTAAATGATATAGTAAAACGATCGGCTATCTCTTTTACTTTATCAGGGTCAAAAGTTTCCTGGGGAACAAAAGCAAGGAGTTCTGTTTCATTTTCTTCAAACCCTTCTATTCCTGCTTCAGACAGTTGGGCAATGAGCATCTGCTGCAATTCAGTGTCCGCAACCCTGAAGGTTATTTCTTTATAAATGGCCATAATTAAAAAAGCCCCGGATTTTTCCGGGGCTGTAAAGGTATTTTAGTTATCGGAATTATCTTCCTGTCCCGGAGGTCGCTGTCCATCGCGGGGTGCCTGGTCCGGTTTAGGGATCAGTACTTTGCGGGAGAGCTTAAACTTACCGGATTTGGGATCGGTTCCGATTAATTTCACTTTCATCATATCCCCTTCCCGCACGATACCCTCGAGTGTTTCGAGTCGTTTCCAACTGATCTCACTGATATGCACCAATCCTTGTTTACCAGGGAGGAATTCCACGAATGCACCGAAAGGCATAATTGACTTCACGGTGGCATCGTAGGTGTCACCTACCTGGGGAACAGCCACAATACCCTTGATCCAGGATACCGCTTTATCCACCCCATCCTTACTGGTACTGAAGATACTGATCTCGCCCCTGCCATTTACCTCTTCGAGGTTGATGGTCGTACCGGTTTCACGCTGGATCTCCTGTATAACTTTACCACCGGGCCCGATAACGGCTCCGATGAATTCTTTATCAATAAACAGTTTTACCATTCTCGGTGCATGTGGTTTCACATCAGCCCTGGCGGCAGGGATGGTGTTATACATCGCATCGAGGATATGCAAACGGCCTCTTTTTGCCTGGTCGAGCGCCTGCTGCATGACTTCCATCTTCAGTCCATCCACCTTGATGTCCATCTGTACACCACAGATACCATCGCGGGTACCGGTTACTTTGAAGTCCATATCACCCAGGTGGTCTTCATCACCCAGGATATCAGTCAGGATCGCATATTTATCTCCTTTGGTGATCAGTCCCATAGCCACGCCAGAAACGTGTTTTGGAAAACCGATACCCGCATCCATCAGTGCCAAAGAACCGGCACAAACAGTTGCCATAGAAGAAGACCCGTTAGATTCCAGGATATCACTCACCACACGAACTGTGTACGGGAAATCTCCGGAAGGCATCATCTGTTTCAGGGAACGCTGAGCCAGGTTACCGTGCCCGATTTCACGACGGCTTTGACCGCGCATCATCTTGATTTCACCTGTTGAGAAAGGAGGGAAATTATAATGCAGATAGAATTTTGAATCGACTGATTTAGCTGCGCTTTCCACCAGTAATTCATCTAAAGGAGTACCTAAGGTAACGGTTGTAATTGATTGTGTTTCACCGCGTGTAAACAGGGCTGCGCCATGTGGGGAAGGAAGTACATCCACTTCCATATCCAGAGGACGTACTGTTTCGAGATCACGGCCATCGAGACGAACTCTTTCATTCAGGATCATATCACGAATCACATCATATTGCAGGTCATGATAATAAGTTGAAGCGAGTTTTTTCGTCAGATCCGGCAGACTTTCACCTTCAGCCAGGTTGGCATCCTTCTTTAAAAATTCGATCAGTTCCAGTTTAATGGCATCAAACCGGTCGGACCGGTCGTGTTTACTAAAACCACCCTTGGACACTTCGTATACCTTTTGCTGAGCAAAAGCATATACTTTATTTTTCAGCGCCTCGTCTGTTGCAGGTTTGGTATACTCTCTTTTGGGTTTCGCACCGGCCATATCACGCAGTTCTTCCTGGGCTTTTACCTGGATGCGGATTGCATCGTGTGCAATTTCAAGTGCCTTACAAAGATCAGCCTCACTGCATTCTTTGGCTTCACCTTCCACCATCATCAGGTTTTTATCCGTAGCAGCAATCAGGAAATCCATATCAGATTTCTCCATTTCACTGCGGGTAGGGTTCACCACAAACTGCCCATTGATACGGGAAACCCGTACCTCTGAGATGATTTCTTTAATGGGAACATCAGAAACAGCGATTGCGGCAGAGGCGGCCAGGCAGGCCAGCGAATCAGGCATAATTTCAGGATCACTGGACATCAGTGTTACCAGTACCTGAACCTCGCACAGATAATCATCCGGGAACAACGGACGAAGAGCCCGGTCAATCAGGCGGCTGGTCATTACTTCATAATCGTTCAGTTTTGCTTCGCGTTTGAAAAATGAACCGGGTATACGGCCGGCAGATGCAAATTTTTCCTGGTAGTCTACAGACAGCGGGAAAAAGCTCTGGCCTTCCTTGGGTTCTTTATTGGCAACCACAGTGGCCAGGATCATACAATTGCCCATGGAAACGGTAACCGCTCCATCGGCCTGGCGGGCCAGGCGGCCTGTTTCAATGGTCACCATACGACCACCGCCAATATCAAATGTTTTACGAATTTTCTGTTGTAACATGATTTTCAATTTTTGGGCGTTGCACCCGTGAAGAATTTGACAGGAACCGGCAGAACTGTTTTTCATGTTTCCGTTCCTTTTCCATTTTACAGCAGCATTTTGCCTTTGTAAATGGTTAATAAACGATTCGTGTAAAAACAGTTATTCCCAACATCCGGAAGACGTTGGGAATAGTATTATAAAACTTGCTTTTCTTTCAGAAAGAAAACTTCAGGTTTAAAGACTCTTCCCAAGTCCCTTTCGGGGATTTAGGGGCTGTGTGCCTTACTTCCTGATACCAAGTTTCTCAATCAACTGGCGGTAACCAGTCAGGTTATGCTTCTGCAGGTAATTCAGTAAACGTTTACGTTTACCTACCAGTTGCATCAGTCCGCGGTGAGTAGAGAAATCTTTTTTGTTTTGCTGAAGGTGACCACTGATCTGGCTGATCCGTTCAGTCAGCAGGGCGATTTGTCCTTCAATGGATCCGGTGTTCTTGGCAGAACCCGCAAAGGTTGTTAAAACAGTAGCTTTTTTTTCTTTAGTTAAAGGCATCTTTTTAATTTTTAAATTTCATCCGATTTAGCATCTTGTATTAAGGCGGCAAAGGTAAGACGGATTCTGCGAAAAGCAAGGGCTTTTCCTGCCTTTTTTTGTCCTACTTTTTACCCTTCTTTCCCCTGATTATCAGTCTATAACTTACTTTTGCCCCCATGGAAGAACTATCCCAGGACACCCGCAACATTCTGGGGCTGCAATTGCCCACCGATCCAAGGTGGGTTGACCTCGCCGAAAAATCGCTGGAGGAGATCCTTACAGACCATGCCTATTGTGAGCAAAAAGCGGCAACTACCTGTATTTCCCTGATTCAGCGGTACAGCAGCCGGGAAAAACTGGTAACAGAACTTTCACCAATTGTTACAGAGGAATGGGGCCATTTCCGGCTGGTGCTGGCCGAATTACAAAAACGCAACCTGAATTTTGGCAAACAGCGAAAGGATGAATACGTCAATGCCCTGATCGGTTTTCAGCAAAAAGGCGGTGACAGCGAAGGCCGGATGCTCGACCAGTTGCTGACCATGGCCCTCATCGAAGCCCGGAGCTGTGAACGGTTTAAACGACTCAGCGAAGGATTACAGGATCCCTACATGCAGAAATTTTATCGACGCTTTATGGAGAGTGAGGCAGGCCATTATACCTTGTTTATAGAACTGGCCGAAACCTATATCGAAAAAGAAAAAGTCAGAAACCGTTGGAGAGAATGGCTGGCTTTTGAAGCTACTGTCATGCAATCGATCGATATCCGTGGAGACCGGATTCACTGACCCGCCGGATACTATTTTCTTTATTTACCGCAAACGATTGTAGGGATTTTGCATCTAGTGATGAATTAATTTCATCCTGTATATGACAGTTCAGCATTGCCAGGAAGCATTAAATGCCTTTTTATTATCCGGCCACCCCTGTAAGGTGGAACCTGTTTCAGGCGGGCTGATTAATCATTCCTGTAAAGTGACTGACCCCCATACGGGCCAGTCCTGGTTATTGCAGCAAATCAACCGGAAGGTTTTTCCTGAACCGGAAAAAATACAGGAGAACTACCAACAGCTGCAGCAGTATATCACCCGTGAAGCCATTCCTTTTTTTATACCGGAAATGAAATTTTTTCCCGGGCAAAAGGCTTTGTACACTGATCAGGCACATCAAAGCTGGCGTGTTTTTTCATTTATTGAAGGAAGCCAGATGCTAACCGGGACCGAAGATCCTGTTCAGGCTGCAGAAGTTGCTGAAACTTTTGCACGGTTTACGGCGGCTTTCAGCAATATGGACAGTTCGTCCCTGCATATCACTATTCCCGGATTTCATGATGTGTACAGCCGGTATAACCAGTTTTCCGCCTCACTGGTCAATGCCCCCGCGCACCGGCTGGAGAAAGCAGCCCTGCTGATCGCTGAATTAAAAAACAGGGAGCGTTATGCCGGGCTCTATCAGTTCTTTACTGTCTCACCGGATTTTCCGCTCCGGGTGATGCACCATGATGCCAAGACCAGCAATGTGCTGTTTGATCGGCAAACCGGCCAGGTAATTTGTGCCGTGGATTTTGATACGGTTATGCCTGGTTATTTCTTTTCCGACCTGGGTGATATGATCCGTTCCATGGCCGGCACCACCGATGAAAATTCCACGGACTATGAAAACGTACAGATCAGGCCCGCAATATACCAGGCCGTAACTGAAGGCTATACCAGAGGCATAAACGCTTTTCTGACCGGGCCTGAAAAAAAATATTTGCATGCCTCAGGACTCCTGCTTATCTATATGCAGGCCCTCCGGTTCCTGACGGATTACCTCAGCAATGATGAATATTACCGGATCAGTTATCCCGAACAGAACTATGACCGGGCAAAAAACCAGGTCGTTTTATTAAACAGACTCGAGGAATTCCTGGCAGATACCTATAAATTTACATGCTGACCGGCAGGATCAGTATCAACGAACCACACTATGCAACCAATGCCACTTCAAAAAGCGTATTGCTTTACATCCGCATCCGGCCAGGATGTGTACCTGTTTACTCTGAGTAATGCCGCTGGTACAGCTGCCTGTATCACTAATTACGGCGGAATTATCACCTCTTTTTCTGTGCCGGTGGAGGATGGCAGCCGGAATGATATTGTGCTTGGATTTGATCAAGTGGCAGACTATCTCTCCCCCTCCTACCTGGCCCAATACCCTTATTTTGGCTGTGTGGTGGGTCGGTCAGCCAACCGCATCAAAAATGCTGCTTTTGAAATTGATGGAAAAGAATACCAGGTAACGGCCAATTTTGGCAAAAATCAGTTGCATGGAGGTAAAGAGGGATTTGATAAAAAAATATGGGAGATTACCGGTTCAGGTGAAGCCCCCAATGCCTGGGTGGAAATGAAATACCTGAGTCCGGACGGCGAGGAAGGATTTCCCGGAAACCTGGAAGTCTGGATCCGCTTTGAACTGACCGAAGAAAATGAACTGAGCTATACGTTTACTGCCAGAACAGATAAAACAACGGCCGTTAACCTGACCCATCATGGCTACTTCAACCTGGATAACGGTCAAGGCGATATAAAGGATTATGAGTTGAAAATTTACAGTTCACAGGTACTCGATCAGGATGAAGATTCATGTACCACCGGCACCGTTACACCCGTAAAAGATACCGTTTTTGACTTCCGTAGTTTTATTAAGATTGGAGACCGGCTGAATGAGGTGCCTGAATTTGATAAGAGTTATGTGGTGGATAAAAACAATGACCCGGCTGGCTTAGCGCTCATGGCGGAAGCACGCTGTACCGCTTCCGGCTTACTGCTGCAGGTATATGCCACTGACCCAGTGGTTCACTTTTATACCGGGAAATGGATTCCTGAAATGACCGGAAAGAAGAATACACATTATGGCGCTTTTTCTGGCTTTTGCCTGGAAACACAAATACATCCGAATGCCATTAATATTCCGCAATTCCCAACCATGGTATTGAGACCGGGAGAAGAATACAGGAGTAAGACGGTTTATAAGTTGATCAGTTGAGAGTTTAGAGGGTTTATAGCGGCTGAAAGAAGAAAGAGACTGAAAGAAGTGTTTAGATGGTTTATCAGAGAACCAACTTATGAAGGGCTGTTACTGACAACTCACAACTGACTCCCGATACTTTGGGATGAAAACTGGTTTAGGGTTTAGTCGTTTAGGTGTTTGGTGTTTAGAAGGACATTACCTATATCGCAAACTCTTTCCTCTGTTTTTTCTCTTTTGACCTCTTTGGCACCCCGCAGGGCTGTAATAGCTTTCTTATTATGGGCTGTTACTGACTCCCGATGCTTCGGGATGACAACTGAAAGGGGGTTAAGTTGACTTTGCAGTTTAGATTCCTGATACGCAAACCCAATCTTAATGACTTTGCAAAGTATCGATATGATATTTTTACTTTTTACTTTTGAATTCTGAATTTTCCTCTCCTGATTTGAAATACTCCATCTCCTCCTGCAGATCCAGAAACGGATATTTCTCCATCATCGCTTTTGTTTTCGCCGCATGATCCGCTAAAAACTTCCGGTGGGCATTGGTGTCGGGCTGAAAAGGCTTATGCTTACGGGCGATGATAATTTTTTTTACCTCCTGCATTAACAGACGGGAATCATCATCTATACAATTCTGGGCAAACTTTTCCAATACAAACTCCGTTGCCGCATAATTCGGGTGGACCAGGTCGATATCATAAAACCGGTAGTCACGTAATACATCAATAACCAGTTCGTAGGCCGGAAAATAATGTATATAGTCCTGGGCCATGGTCATCTGGTGAACCGCTTCGATCAGCCTGGCCTTGCTCCGGTTATTCTCCACCACCCCATCGCGGATATGCCTTACCGGGCTAACTGTAAATATAATTTTAAGTGAGGGGTTAAATTGCCGGAGCCGTCGGATTGTTCCGGTCAGCAACTGGTTTATCTGTATTATTTCCAGCATTTCCTTATTAAACCAGGAGGAAGGCGCACGATGACAATTCGCCACGCCATTATTCAAAGGCTCAGTGGCCCTGCTGGCAACTGATGTAAGGCGATAACTAAAAGAAGACCCCAGGGTGATGATCAGCCAACCGGCATTTTTCAAAAAATCATGGGCTTTCTGCCGGGCTTCATTCATCTTCATTAGTGCATCATCCGCGTTTGTATTTGAAAACCTGGAATGGTGCATCCAGCTATGCCAGACTTCATTCAGCTGAAACAGGTCCTTTGGGGTCAGGTCCCTGTTCTCCATATACCAATCAAGACTGCGACAGACACTATCCGGACCGAATAAAATTCCATTGGGATTCTGCAGCATACTGAATTTCAGTTCTCCCAACGAATGGCCGATATGTTCCGTAAAACAGGAACCCATTAAGAGGATATGATCCTGGTACCGGATCGGTTCAGGTAATTTTTTCCATTCAATATTCAGCATGAAATCCATGATCAGTGCTTAAAAAGTTCAGCGGCCATCTGAGTACATGCAGTTAGTATTGCCGTGTTCATTTCAGGCAATAAATCACTTTCTTTAAAATAGGAGATCATTAGCTCACTGTCCATATTGCCAACCAGTTCGTCATTGGCCATCGGACAGCCACCAATCCCTTTCAGTGCTCCGTCAAAACGCAGGCATCCTGCTTTAACGGCCGCATCGAGTTTATCCTGCCAGTTATCCGGGGTGGAATGCAGGTGCACGCCAATCTCCGTACCTGGAAGTGATTCAACCAGGTAGCGGGTCATGGAGTATACTTGCTCCGGTGATGCAAGTCCTACCGTATCCGCCAGCGAAATAATACCAATGTCCAGACCCACCAGCCGGTTCACCCATTCAAATACCTGTTCTTCATCATATGGATCGCCATAGGGATTGCCAAATCCCATGGAAATATAAATAACCAGCTCCTTTCCGGATTTGACACAGAGCTCCTGTATTTCCTCCACCCTTATGAGTGATTCACTGACAGAACTGTTTGTATTCCGCTGCTGAAAGGTTTCAGAAACGGAAAAAGGAAAGCCCAGGTAACTGATTTCATCATATACAACAGCTTCAGCAGCGCCCCGTTGATTGGCAATAATGGCCAGCAACCGGGTTGCACTGTCTGACATATTCAGCATCGAAATCACTTCGCTGGTATCCGCAAGCTGGGGGATGGCTTTAGGCGATACAAAACTGCCAAAATCAATGGTATCAAACCCCGCTTGTAAAAGCAGGTTGATATACGCTGCTTTCTGCCTGGCAGGAATATGTTTTTTTCAGCCCTGCATAGCATCACGGGGGCACTCAATTAGTTTTACTTTGTCAGAGGTCATACATGGCGAAGTTAAGGCCGTCAGTGGTATTA
>CAZYTV010000046.1:14926-20674 GCA_964650455.1 uncultured Chitinophaga sp.
TGGTATTACTTCGAAAGGTTATGTACCTTATCCCGAAGGGCATTAAAGAAGCGATTCCGGTCTCTTTCACCGGTTTGACTGATCAGTGTGGACCGGCTCAGGAGTGTATTAAAGGATTCCATGACCTTGTCATGGAACCGGGCATCCCGGGTAAAAAGATAATGAAATACGCTGTATGTAACCATGGTAAGACTATTCTTATCCAGGTTGATGACCATTGTATTACTGCCAAGTATAATTTCATTTACATAAAACTGAATGGGCGCCCGGTAAGATACTTCAGTCGCGCCGGGCAGGAATTTTACCCCTTTTTCAGTTTGCAACTGAAGGTGGTCGATCAACTGAATAAATGATGCCTGCACCCGTTCAAACTCTTTTACCGTACTGAAATTACCTGCTTCTTTATAAAACACCAGCTGATTGATCGTACTCTGCAGACTTTCCTGGTTCCAGAGTTCCACACAGGGTATCTTATTAAATTCATCCAGGATCTTCTGTCCCAGTTGAAAACATTCATTGTAGTGAAATTCTTCATAAGAGAATGTTTTATTCCTGAGTTTTTCCTGGTTATTAATCGTTTTTGACCAGAAAAAAGTTTTAAAGGCGGCCATTTCAGGAAAGAGGAAAAAATTCCAGATCGTGGACTCCTTACAGAGATAGTACATCTGCCTGTTTTCAAAGGAGTTAAAATAATGAAACTGCCGGAGCATTCCTTTCAGGTAATCCTCAAATTCCACAGAAGTCCCCGTTAATCCCGGTGCATCAAATAATACCGAATCAGATTGCAGTTGTAAGAGCCTGTCAAGGGAAAGCCGGTATTTTTCGCAGATGATCCGCAGTTCAGATAAGGTAATAGGTTTCTCCCCCCGGATACGGCGATAAACACTGTCTGCGCTCAGATCCAGTAATTCGCAGAGCTCATCCACCAGGGAAAGATGAACCGGCAGGTTCTCTTTAATATGTTGAAACAATTGCTGTTGGAGTTCAATGGTTTCCATAATAAAAGAAAAATACGGAAAATCCGTAAAAACAAAACTGAGTTTCTGAGATTCTGCCATAAAATTCCCGGATAAGGATGCCCCCAACGGATTTTATCCTTTCCTGGATATTGGCACCCCCATCAAATCCTGAAAATCACCAAACCCGGTGGGCAGGCCGCTGAAACCAATTAGTGATGGCGGTTATTCGGAGTGACTTTTATCTCATCAACCATTGCTTCACCAATAAACAAACCAACATGAACACCAAACTCATTCTCTCACTGGCTATTTGTCTGACGATGCAGGTTACGGATGGATTTTGTCAGCAAACAGAGGGGAAAACAGCGAATGACCCGCAACAGACAGTACAAAAAAAGAAAATAAACTTTTTCGTGGTAAGTAAGCGCAAAAAAGGGAAACTGGACCTGGCAACCCGGTATAATGTACTGCGTTCAAAACTGAAAGGTTTCTTCTGTAAAAGTCAGTTTGTAGCCATTATAGCAGAGGATTCAAAAAAAGCCTGTTCTAAAATCAATCAAAAACTGAGAAAAAGTGACGCCAGCCTGGGAACAGTATGGTTTGATTCGCACGGGATGTATAAAAAAGGGTATTCCCTGTTCTATATCGGGAAGGATGAAGTAAGCTATAATACTTTGAAAGACAGTTCTCTCATAGCTTCTTTTGCGCAATTGTCTCCCTTTGCCGACAGCGAAACACGTTTTGTAATCGGTTCCTGCTATGGAGGGGCCACATACAGCCGATCTTCAGTGGACTATAAAGATACTACCCGAATGAACGGGGATTCATTGATGATGGCGATCGGTGAGATCATCCGGATTGGTAAAGTGTATGCTTCTGAAAGCTGGGTAATGACCAAACCCGGTCTGTTCCGTCGCAGACCCTCCGTAGGCGGTTTCCCGGGCAGGAAATTATTCAGGGATGTTTGTTATGAACCAGCCTGGAAAAACATGGGTGTCTGGAATCAGTATGATGCCGTTGCCGGAAAAATAAGCCAGAGCAACCCGGTATCCCTTGACCGGTATGGGAATCTCATCATCCGGGGCATCCCCTATAAACACGAGAAAACATTTAAGAAAAGTTATCATAAAAAACTTACCCGGCTACAGACAAATCTGTATAAATAAGGGCCGGAATTTGTTTGTAGGATGTGCTGCATCACGATGAATACCGGTGCAACTTGTCCGGGGAATTATCAAACACAGTAATAAACCGGAAATAAAACGGCCAGATTCCAGATCAAATAACTGAACTTTGAATTGCTAAACCTTTTGAGTATGAAAAAGTATTTCATTCTCCTGTTCTTAGCCGGCCTGGTCATGCGCCTGGATGCGCAAAATTCCGGTGGAAAATATTTCACTGTTGCAGTCCTGAACACCCAAACCGATCTTCCTTTTTCAAAGTTTGCCGGGATGTTCTATAAAGCTTTTCACCCTGGTATTGAGTTTTCGTACGGAAAAAATTTTTCCGTAAAAAATAAGCATGACTGGTATTATGATTTCCGGCTCGCTTATTTCTATCACCGGTTTGTTCAACATGGCGTACCATTATACAGTAACCTGGGCTACCGGTACAAATTCAATTCCCGTTGGTCAGCTTCCGGGGAGCTTGGTGCCGGTTACCTGCATTCCATTCCTGCTACTGCCAAGCTCCGGCTGAATGAGGAAGGTGTATACGAGAATAACAAAGGCCCGGGTCGTATGCAGGTCAATGCCTGTTTCGGCATAGGAGCCGGGTATCTGCTACAGCCCTCCTCTCCAGCATCCCTGAAACTGTTTATCAATTACCAACAGCGTTTACAAATGCCTTTTGTGAAATCCTACGTGCCGGTCCTGCCCTATAACAGTTTCCTGATTGGCATATCCAAACCGTTGATCCGGAAAAAGTAAATAACCATTAAACCAATGGTATGAAAAAGATATTACTCCTCCTTGTTATCCTTTCCCTCCTGAATAGCTCCTGTCAGAAGGCACAGATACGCCGTACGACCACAATAGGGGTGAGTTCACCCTGGACTGACAGCAGTAACAGGCATCCCAAAAATGCAGCCCTGCTGAACCTGCTGGATAAATATAAAAAGAAAGGTTTCCCGGGTATTTCACTGCTTGTCAGGGATGCCTCGGGCACCTGGGTCGGATCTGCGGGGAAAGCCGATCTAACGAATGATATTGATTTTATTCCAGGTACCGTTTCCAAAGCAGCCAGTATTACCAAACTATTCATAGGTACCCTGGTGTTCCGGCTGATGGAAGACTCTGTAAATACCGGAATGGGCTATGCGGCACTTAACCGCAAAGTAAAGGAATGGTTGCCGGCCAGGGTTACCAGTAAACTGGCCAATGGTGATCAGATTACCCTGGGCCAATGTATGAAACATGAAACAGGGATCCCGGATGTGATCAGTGAAGACCGGTTTTATTTAGCCGTGTTAAATAACCCGAACAAGAAATGGGAACCGGAGGAATTACTGGAATACATCTATGATAAGCCAGCAGAATTTGCAGCCGGTGACACGGCGGTATATTCCAATACCAATACGGTTTTAGTGACGATGATCATTGAAGCGCAGACGGGTAAAAAACATGCATCCTTACTTCATCAGTATGTGCTGGAACCGCTTGGATTAAAAAACACGTTTTACCAGCCCCATGACAAATTGCCGAATTCCGCCGCACAGGGTTATTATGATTTATACAATAATGGAAGTATTGTAAATGTTTCGAACCTGGTTACCGGCAGCGGCAATGGGTATGGAGGATTATACAGTAATATATATGACTTGTACACTTTCATTGATGCTGTACTGATCAGGGAAACTTTTCTCCGTCCCGCTTCTTTGACACGGATGAAAACCTGGGGGAAAAAGGACGATAGTAATTATTACGGGTATGGGATACAACAATCCTATATCCGGGGAGCTGACTATGGCATTGGCCATAAAGGAAGAGACCTGGGCTATTCTGCCAATCTCTTTTATTTTCCGTCAAAAGGAGTAACCCATATTTTCTTTGTCAATTACGGTACGGATGCGGATAGTGGCTTGAAAGATATATTCTTTGAGTTTGTAGATGAAATGGTAACGATCAGTCTCCAGTGATCAGGCTTTCATCCGCTGGGTCATGGCCTCATACAGGATCATTCCGGTAGCTACGGATACATTCAGACTTTCGAAATCCCCTTTCATGGGGATTTTTATTTTCTCATCACAGATTTTCATCAGGGCCGGGTACACCCCTTTTTCCTCACTGCCCAGTACGATGGCGCAGGGAATATTGAAATCAACCTCACTGATGGTTTTTTCTGCCGACATTTCACTGGCAAAAACCAATATACCATTCATGTGCAGTTCGTCCACGGCTTTCATCAGGCTGTTCACCCGGCAAACCGGTATTTTTTCCAGGGCTCCGGCTGAGGTCAGAATAGCATCTTCATTCAGGGCACCCACCCCCTTATCCGGGATGATGATGGCCTGTACCCCGGTACACAGCGCCGTACGGGCAATACCACCGATGTTCCGGATATCCGTAATGCCGTCCAGTATCAGGAAAAGCGGTGCTTCCCCGCTTTCTGTTACAAAGGATATTACATCCTGCAATGACAGATATTGTACTTTGGCAATCTGCGCCACACAACCTTCATGACCGGTAATATTAAAACTGTTGAGTTTAACAGCCGGTACATAATTAATGGGTACCCCGGCCTGAGATGCCAGGTGTTTGAGTTCCCGGATATCTGTTCCCTGGGCCAATGAATCAAGATAGATTCTGTCGAGTTGCTGCCCGTTGCGTAAGGCATCCATTACAGCCAACCGGCCGATGACAAGTGTATTTTTCTTTGGTCGTTGAGGTTGCCTGAATTGTTTCACCCTGCAAAATTAAGTGATTCGTACTGCTGAAATAAAAAACCCTGAAAAGACCGGGCCTTCCAGGGTTTTTTGTTTTCGTTGATTCTTATTTAAGACCGAATGCTTTTTTCACTTTGCTGACATAATCCAGTTTCTCCCAGGTAAAGAGCTCCACTTTACGGGTTACCGTTTTACCATCTGGTGAAGTGAATGTTTTCTCCACTACCTGTGGCAGGCGGCCCATGTGTCCGTAAGCCGCTGTTTCACTGTAAATAGGATTACGGAGTTTCAGGCGTTGCTCAATAAAGTAAGGACGCATGTCGAAAACTGATTCCACGATCTTTCCGATTTCGCCGTCTGTCATATCAACTTTCGCCGTACCGTAAGTATTCACATTGATACTGGTAGGCTTTGCCACGCCGATTGCATAAGAAACCTGTACCAGTACTTCACTGGCCACACCGGCAGCCACCAGGTTTTTGGCAATATGTCGGGTGGCATAGGCGGCAGAACGGTCAACCTTGGAAGGATCTTTGCCGCTGAATGCACCACCTCCGTGCGCCCCTTTACCGCCGTAGGTATCTACGATGATTTTACGTCCGGTCAGACCGGTATCACCATGCGGACCACCGATCACAAATTTACCGGTCGGATTGACATGATATTTGATATCCGTATTGAACAGCTTTGCATATTTTTTGTACTTGGTCTTCATCCGGGGTACCAGGATGTTGATGACATCGTTTTTGATCCGGGCCAGCATTTTAGTTTCACTGTCAAAATCATCGTGCTGGGTGGAAATAACTATAGCATCAATACGTACGGGCTGATTATTATCATCGTATTCCAGGGTTACCTGGCTTTTTGCATCGGGACGCAGGTAAGGCATTTTAGAATTTTTTTCAC
>CAZYTV010000047.1:0-20649 GCA_964650455.1 uncultured Chitinophaga sp.
CTGCACAAACCCTGGCCGCCGAAGTATATCTTGACTCTGGAGTCCGTACCATGGAACGTGGGGTTGTTTCTGCAGGCCGCAAAGCAAATGGCGAGAACTATTATCCGAAACTGGAACTGGTTCGCTTTACCATTCCACGCCGGGTGTATACACAGGCGCACATGGATGTTATTGCCGAATCAACTGCCAGGGTGTTTGACCGCCGCCATAAAATAAAGGGGTTGAAAATGGTGTACGAACCGAAATATCTCCGGTTCTTCCAGGCGAAATTTGAACAACTGAAATAATCGATTCCCTGTAAAAAAGAGCCTGTCTTCCTGGATTAACCAATGAAGACAGGCTCCTTTTTTCAATTACTCATTTACTTATACTCAATTCCGTATTTATAGTTCAACACATCCAGTTCGGTTTCTGACCCACTGAGCATATGCAGAAAATTGCCTGTGCCGTCATCGATCTGATCACCCAAAGTCCGGTAATAGGCAATTCCCTTCCGGAGATTTTGGTAAAACTCATTATAATACTTCGCTTTTTTAACTAATGTCCCCTGCAGCAACTCCTCTTCCAGCTTTTCCTTCAGGTAATCAATATATAAACCCAGTTCAGCGATGAACATATGAGGCCGGTCTGCCGGTGTTAATGAATCCGTACGCCCGTAAATATGATCCACCATGGTCTTCAGTGACACCACTTTTGAAAAATGAGCAATATTCGGACCTGGGCAGATATTCACCGCCTTCAGTTTATCCACAAAAGGAACGGAGTAAACGAGGGAGGCGGCATTACTCAGACCAATACAAAGACAGTCCTTGTCCCACAGCTCCTCCATTTTACGGTTAAACTCATCTGCCGGCAGGTTAGCTGCTTTCAGTTCCTGTGTTTTCAATTGCTGGTACTTTCTTGATGCGGTGCAGATCGGTTCCTTGGTAAACTCTGTATTAAAAGCCAGGTGCTTTTCGGTGCAGGGACTTCCGGGTCGCCCCTGTTGAATCCGCTGTTTCACTTCCCGGTCAGCACTGGTTCCTTTAAGGTAATGAAACCTTACACCCAGCGGCGATTTCCGGCTCAATATCACATCCTTTTCTTTTGCTTTTGCCAGCAGTTGCAAAGTTTCTTCATCCACAGTGGTTGCTTCGGGAACCAGCAAAAAAGGAGTGCCCCATCCGGTTGTTCCAATATCGTAACGAGTATGAAGGAACTGATCTTCGGTCGCCGTACCAATACCTCCCTGTACAGAAAACAGAACCGGTGGAATGATACGGATGGTCCGGTGATTCTTCTTTAATTGTGTTGCGCTGTATATTTCAAATAATGACTCCAGGAGATCCTGTTTTCCCGCTTTAAATTCTTCCAGTATCGGCCCAAGCAGGTATCCATCAGTGGCAAAAGCATGTCCGCCACAGTTCAACCCGGATTCAATCCTGAATTCACTCACCCATATTCCCTTTTTTGCCAGGTACTTGCCCTGGATCAGGGCCGAGCGGAAGTCACTCACTTTCAAAATAACTTTCTTGGAAAAACTGCCATCCTCCCTCATTTCAAACTGACTGCATTGTTCCATGTAATTGAACAACCGGGGGTTCATACCTGCAGAAAATACAATCGAGGAGCCATCCAGGTCACTGTTCACATAACCCCGCAGGGAGGCCACTGCATCAGAACCGTCTTTCACCATCTGATTATCCTGATCATAATTCTCCCGATCCAGTTTGGTCATAATATTCACATCAATACTACCCGGCCTGATCTGGTTGCGGAGGTAATCCTCCAGGCGGCGCTTCTCTGCCTGGTCCTCGGTCTCTGTCATCTGACGGTATAATTGCTTTAGTACTGATTGTTCCGGCAACATTTCAAAATAGGTGACGATCTCCGACCCTTTTTCAAAGGCGGCTTTCTTAATTTTTTCCACCTGTTCCCGTACAATGGTATTGACCAGGTTCAGATAATCCGTAATACGCCTGGCCCGGTAATCGGGCTGATCGGTGTTGATCGGGTGGTAAACCCGGCCGGTTTGCGGATAATAATAACTGCGCATCATTTCCACCAGCCGGTCTTCCACAATGGATATAACGGAGGAAATACCATAGCGGGCCACTTTAACAGGACTGTCAATCGTATAAGCCAATCCCATCACTGGGATATGAAAAGTATGAGGTGTTAATGTATTCATTTTAAATTTAAGTTTGGGGCAGCAAAGTTGATCTTCAGCAAAAATGGCAGTACGGAGAAGGCAATTCTATAAACCGAAGAAGCGGTGAAACTACAATAAAACCTCAGCAAAAATCCTGATTAAACTCAGTAACAAACCGGTCAGAACCGTTTGCAGTTAAAATAAGTACGAGCAGTTGTTCTGCTATTACCCGATTAAGTAAGCCAGCCCTTTATTTACAGGTTTACACAGATCATTTACAGTATTCTTACGGCACATATTTTCGAAAAGGTCCCGGACCACCTTATACTCATCATGAATCGGGCAAGGGTGGCTGGAAGAACATTTACTCAAACCCAGACCACATTGCTTGAAAAGTTCTTTCCCGTCGATAGCGTCCACAATATTGATAACCGGTTGATTCTTTTGTTTTACTGTTATATAAAAACCACCATTGGGGCCTTTCAGGCTTTTTATCACATCTTCTTTGACCAATACCTGCAGCATTTTCCCCACGGTATGTTCGCTGGCTTCAATGACTTCAGCAATTTCCTTAATACCGGATTTTTCTCCTGACTCAAAGCGGGCAGCAAGATAAATAACAGCTTTTATAGCCGTTTTACAGGTCAGGCTCAGCATACTTAATGATTTAAAAATTCTTTCCCCTGCTCAGAAATCCGTTCATGAGACCAGGGTGGATCAAAACATAATTCAACAATGATTTCCCGGTCACCAAAGGTACGCTCCAGCACCCGTTTTACTGCTCCCGTCAGGGTATCCCCCATCGGACAGAATTGCGTGGTCAACGTCATGGATACATACACTTTTCTATGGGCATCATCAAAATCCAACTGGTAAATAAGTCCCAGGTCCACTACATTCAGACCAATCTCCGGATCCATAACCTGCTCGAGGGCTGCTAAGGCAATAGTGGCATTAATAGTATGGTTACTGATGACATTCATACCAGCGGTTTATGCAGCCAGATTTTGAAAACATTCAGGTTATAGAACATGGCTGCTAAAATCAGCCCCACAGCACCTGCCTGCAGCAGTATAATTGTCCCGGTGAATATACCTGCGACAAAGGTCAAAAAACCGCCCAGGTACAAAATGGCCATTATTTTAAATAATGAATCAGACATCAGGTCTTTCGGATTGGGGGTTTTGACCAGGCCCGCTTTTTCATGATACAGTTTATTCCAGATAATAAAAGGAAGCGTTTTAAATGTCATACCCAGGATGATGGAAGTGATCCATCCAAAAAAAATGACAAACCCATACAGCAGTACCATCCGGGATTGCTGCTGGTCTGCCAGCATCCATCCGGAAATTAACAGCAGAAAAAAAAGAGGCAATACCATGATGCCTACTGATAGCAGGGAGATTTTCATAGGCTGATCTACCTGCTTGCGGATACGGGACTTCCATACAAGGAATATATAACTGACGAATAAGAACAGGGCTGCCCCAATGGCTATTGCCGGAAATAAAACGGGGTACCAGGGGTGAAAATAAAAGGATAACAGGTAATACAGAAGTCCACCGTTTACCAGGATATATATAATCCGGAGCCGCCTGTTATCCTGGTATTTAGAAATCAGGAACATGGGAATCAGCCGTGAACCGACCCCGATGATCAGCATTAAAAACCAGCCCAGTATTCCGGCATGAGCGTGTAAGGGAAGATAGGCCAGCACATCCCGGGGCAGGATTGGATAGGTAAAATTATACACAAGCACCAACCCAAGCAAAGCAGTAATGAAAAGCCAGCCGGCGGCGGTTACAATAAACAAGGCATGTATATTTCCCTCTTTCCCGGTTTTAATACTTCTAGCGATATTGACCAGGTAGACCAGTACGGATAAAAGCACCAGGCGTCCGCCCCATTTAGCAGGCCAGCCCATATTAAAGGAATAGAAACCAAAGACCAGCAGAGGTATTCCGGCTGCAGCCAGTATAAATGAAACATGAGCAAGCCTGATACTGTATAATGATTTTTCCGTAAGTACCGGCACCAACTGGTGACTCGCACCCAGAATAATCATCGTACCCCAACCCAATGCCATCCCATGGGTAATTGCCAGGTGCTGTGGACTGAAATAATGCTGTGTAAATGAACCGGCCGATACAAAGAGAAGTATAGTACATAACAGGAAACTGATCGCCGCATACAGGTAGAAAGGCACCACCGCGGTATCCGGGGTGTTACGAAAATCAGCTTTTGGAAAGCCGGTAGTCATTTCAGGGCCTGAATATTAAGAGGTGAACCTCTCCCGGTTGTATTTCCCGGACCCGGTAATCAAATTTTCTTTCAGCCAGTTCAGGTAACAGGAAGACCGGCAGCTTTTTATGGTATACAAATAAAGCCTTCCCTTCCGGCAAAGTTTCCAATGCCTGGAGGATGGCCATCATGGGTTGTGGCATTTCAAGGGGACGTACATCAGCAATTACCAGGTTATCTTTAAACCGTGACATGATTTCTTCCCAATGAAAACGGACCGCATCATTTTCCATTGTTCCCGGTTGCGGCGAAACCCCATCCCTGAAAAAATAAGTTTGCACCAGGTGCTCATTAATCATTTCAGCATATGCGCTGAAACCCTGCCGCTTCAGGACCGTGATCAGGGGAGCCGGTGTGAACGTATTGATCACTTCCAGCACCTGCCCATCCTGCAGGCTTTTTACTTTTTCCATAATCAGTTGAAAAGGATCCGTACCGCCGGCCAGCACCGGCCTCACATCCAGTTTGACCAGTTGTTCAGGACGGATCGTTTTCAATACTTCAGGCATCTCAGTCATTTCTAACTATTTATTGGTTTTTCAATGAAGGTTTTTTTCAATGTCAAGTGCTTTCGGAAAAAGGATGTTGTTTTCCAGGTGTACATGCAGGTGCAGGTCATCCTCAAACTCATCCAGCATTCTGTAAAGCAGGCTATAACTGGCACAGGCATCCTCCGGCAGGGAATAATTATTGGTCAGTTCCCGGATTTTAGCCAGGTTCTGTCCGACGGCTTCATGCTCCATTTCCATCAGGTGAATGGGTTCAAGTATGGTCCCAAACTGAGTGGCAAACAATGAATCTGATTTATCTTTTGCAGCATCCAGCTCATGGATATACGGAAAGAGTGCTTTTTCTTCTTTTACCATATGGGCCATCAGTTCATTATAAACCTCATCGACTAATTTCCAGATCTCCAGCAGTTCCGGATGACGACCACTATGCACTTTTCGTACTTTATCCGCATAGGCCCTGATATCAGGCAGATTTTTCCGTACATAACTATGGTGGGTGTTTACAATGAAATCAGACAAAAAGGAGACACTCCAGTCATTATAAGGCAGGGGATTATTGTTCGTTACCAGCTTATCTGTTCGTTGCAGTTCCTGTTCAATCCTGGTAACATCCAGTCCTTTTTCCCGGCAGGCTTCTTTGACCGTTTTCTTTCCGCCACAGCAGAAATCCAATCCGTATTTTTTAAATACCTGTGCCTTTCTCAGGTCTTTTGCAGCCAGTTGTCCCAGTGTTTCTTCCGCTTCCCCGCTGATTCTTTTTGAGATTTTAACTTTCCACCATTCTGGTCCCTCTTCCAGGTATTCCCAGGTAAATATATTGCCACGCTCTCCCAGCAACTGGTAATAGAGCGGCTTAGGATCATGATCATTATGAATGGTCAGGCTTTCCCCCTCCGCTAACTCATCAAAATAGCGGAAGATCGTCGGATGCTTCATCCGGGGTTCGAGCAAGGTAACATTGAGGATATTTTCAGTCAGCGTTTGCATAATAAATGTTTTGACAAAGATAGTCAAACGAAGTAAATAAAAGTATTTAAATACTTTTATTTACTGAATTCGAAAGCACCTCCCCCGTTTATGACAAACTCAGGACAATACAATTTGGCACATAAAAAAGGGTAAGTATTCCGGTAACGGGAAACCTGCCTTTCCTGGCACAGCGACGGTAAAAATCCGGAAGTTAACTTATACAATACCAGCCCGGGTCCAGTTTAGTTTTTTTCCGAAACCCAGTGAGTTATCGGTAAATTTCAAATGGTCCAGCCGGATCGTCCATACCTGGCCTGGCATGGCGAGTGCCACCGGGTGTTTTTTGTGGTAATGTGCCGAAGCATGATATGCCAGCGGATCATTCTCAGCAAGCACCAGGCCTTCAAACTGAATGCCCTTTATGGCAAGGAAATTGAGTTTGTCGGGTAAAATAGTACCGGATACTTTCGGATGAGTATGAATGATCATCGAATGCCGGGTATCGGTTGACGATTTATAAAAGAGTAATCCGTTCTCCGCGTCAAAAGAATAAAAAAAACTGAAACACCAGGACTCACCTGCTTCATCCACACAGGCCAGGTTACCGCAGGTTTGCTTTGCTATAAATTCAGCTATTTTCCCGTTCATACTACTTTTATGATCCGCACCGGGCATGCCAGTGCAATTTCTTTTGATTTATCCAATGAAGGCCGGGGGATATCCAGCACAAAAACCTCGTTTTTCTTCTCCCCCCTGATCAGCGTGGCTTTTCCATCTTTCTTTGACATGCGCCAGAATTCGGGTTGTTGTTCATAACAAACCCCGCAGCCAATACATTTATTCCGGTAATGGATCAGCTTAGGCATGAGCGGCTTCCACAATTTTATAGAGCTTATCAGAGGGTGTTACTTTGGTGGCAAATTTCAGGGTGATCTTATCCCCCTTTGTCGCTTCGGGAGCCGGCTCTCCATTGACCATTAATGCCTCAATCGTTTCTTTAACCATGCCGCATTTAGGACCCGTAACCATCATCGTATCTCCGATTCTAAGATTACCGGATTCAAGTATAAATTCTCCAATAGAAATCTTCGGGTAATACTTACTGCCCTTACCAATATAGATTTTCTTCTCTGTAGCGGCTGAACCAGGTTGCGGCGTCCATTCACCCAGTTTCCGGCCCAGGTAATAGCCTTCCCAGAAACCACGGTTATACACTTTTTCCATGATCTGCTTCCAGGCTATTGCTTTTTCAGCCGAATAGGTGCCATCCTGTACCGCATTCAGTGCCTCACGATAGCATTGAGTGACAACCTGCACATAGTCGGCTCCTTTGGTTCTGCCTTCAATCTTCAGCACATCCACACCGCTGTCTATCAACTGATCCAGTATATCGATAGTACAAAGATCCTTGGGTGACATGATATACTCGTTGTCAATCTCCAGTTGTTCCCCGGTCTCAGTATCCGTCACTGTATATGGACGCCTGCAGT
The DNA here is from genome assembly GCA_964650455.1 of uncultured Chitinophaga sp. Lineage (GTDB taxonomy): Bacteria > Bacteroidota > Bacteroidia > Chitinophagales > Chitinophagaceae > JJ008. The sequence continues at coordinate 7,404 of CAZYTV010000047.1, forward strand.
TCTGTACACAGGCACCCCGGTTGGCGGCAGCATTCTGTGTATGCAGACTCATATAACATTTGCCGGAAATGGCCATACATAAGGCACCATGAACAAACATCTCCAGCTTTACCAGTTTCCCGGAAGGACCTTTGATCTTTTTCCGTTCGATTTCACTGCTGATATCAGCCACCTGTTTGAGCGTGAGTTCCCTCGCCAGTACCATCACGTCGGCATACCGGGAAAAAAACCGTACTGATTCCACATTACTGATATTGGCCTGGGTGGAAATATGCAAGGGGATCCCCATCTGGCTGCAGTAATCAATCACGGCAAAATCCGCGGCAATCACCGCATCGATCTTATGCTTTTTGACCTCTTTCAAAACGGTTTTGAGCAACTGCATATCATATTCATACATGACTGTATTGAGTGTGATATAAGCTTTCAGTCCATTCTTTTTACAAATGCTGCTGACCGTTTTAATATCGGAAATATGAAAGGATTGGGAGGAACGGGTACGCATGTTCAGTTGCTCAACGCCAAAATAAATGGCGTCGGCACCGGCATTGATGGCCGCCTGTAAACTATCAAAGGAGCCGGCCGGCGCCAGCAGTTCCACTTTATTTTTTCTCATTCAACTAAATTATTTCATCCCTTCCAGTATCCGGATATAGTTTGCCCTTTCGAAGGCGGTTGGATCAGATACATTTTGCTGACTCATACTGCCCCGGAATGAATGAATATCCTCAAAGCCCATCATGTACATCCAGTCCTGCAGTTCTTTATTCATGGTCTTCAGGTAAGGAATGCCATTCTTATATAATGAAGAAGCCGTCATGACCACATCAGCACCTGCCAGCAGGTATTTCACCACTTCTACTGCACTCTGTACACCGGTGGTAGCCGCCAGGGATAATTTAACTTTTTCGTATAATAAAGCAATCCATAACAGGGGCAGGCGGATTTCACTGGGTTCGCTGTAATGCAGATCTGTTTTGAGCACCAGTTCATTGATATCAAAATCAGGCTGGTAAAACCGGTTGAAGAGCACCAGCGCATCTGCACCGGAATTCTTCATCCGCATCGCCATATTACCGGTGGCACTGAAATACGGATTCAGTTTTACCGCCACCGGGATTTTCACATTGGCTTTAATGGCCTCAATAATATTCAGGTAACGATGTTCTACTTCAGAAGATGACATCACAATATCAGCCGGGATAAAAAAGATATTGACTTCCAGTCCGTCAGCCCCTGCCTGTTCGATCTGTTTTGAATAATCGATCCAGCCCTCGGTGGTGATTCCATTGAGACTTCCAATAATGGGAATCTTCACCTTTTCTTTGGCTTTCCGGATATTTTCCAGGTAATCATCCACCCCCACATTAAAATCCTCGAGATCGGGGAAATAATCCAATGCTTCCGGGAAAGCATAGGAGGTCTCAGACATCACCGTACTCATCCGGGCTTCTTCCTTCCGGATCTGCTCCTCAAACAGGGAGAACATCACTACGGCACCAGCACCGTTATCTTCCATTTTTACAATATTATCTACCTTTTCAGACAAGGTGCAGGCCGAAACAATAATGGGGGAATTCAATTTCATCCCCATGTAAGTGGATTGGAGTGTCATAAACTTGGTTTTATACAATTGTCCTGAAGCGGCATGCCTCCCCAGGACAATCCTTTTTATTTAATGCAGACCTGTCGTATCATTCCATACTACAGGTTTATGCCACCGGGACAAAATCACTAGCCTTTTTTGTGGCCAGCTCTTCATATGTTTTCCATTTCAGGTTTACCAGGTCCTGGGCATGATTCATCAGCGTTTCTGCTGCTTCCGGATTGGTCATGGTGAGCACTTTGTACCTCAGTTCATTATAGGCATAGTCCTTCAGTGTTATAGTAGGCCTTGGTGAATCAAGTACAAACGGATTCTGGTTTTTCTTCCTTAGCATCGGGTTGTAGCGTAGCAACGGCCAGTGACCACTGGATACGGCTTTGTGCTGCTGATCCAATCCGTTTTTCAGATCATATCCATGTGCGATGCAATGGCTGTAAGCCAGGATCAGTGAAGGTCCGTCATAGGCTTCTGCTTCACGCATGGCCAGCAGGGCCTGTTGCGGGTTGGCACCAAATGCCACCCTCGCCACATATACATTACCATAAGAAATTGCCTGCATGGCCAGGTCTTTTTTACCACCTGACTTACCACCGGCTGCAAATTTAGCCGTAGCGGCCGTCGGGGTTGACTTGGATGACTGACCACCCGTATTGGAATACACTTCGGTATCAAGCACGAGCACATTTACATTACGTCCGCTGGCCAGCGCATGGTCAAGTCCGCCGTAACCGATATCATAAGCCCATCCGTCACCACCGATCAGCCAAACACTTCGGCGTACGAGTTGATCCGCCACAGAAAGCAGGTGCTTCGCTGCGGGTTTATTAATGGATCTCAGTTTCTCCATCAATCCATCCACCCGGACTCTTTGTTCCACCAGTTCGGATTCCAGTACTTGTTTGGCATTTGTAATTTCCTTCACATAAGCTTCACCCAGTTCGTCTTTCAGTTCATTAAGGTATTGATGAGCTACACCCAGTTGTTTATCGGCCGTGATACGCATACCCAATCCAAACTCTGCATTGTCTTCAAACAGGGAGTTACTCCAGGCCGGACCGCGTCCGTCTTTATTCACCGCCCAGGGAGTGGTAGGCAGGTTACCGCCATAGATCGAAGAACAACCTGTTGCATTAGCCACCAGTAAGCGGTCACCAAATAATTGTGAAAGAAGCTTCAGGTAAGGCGTTTCACCACAACCGGCACAGGCTCCGGAGAATTCGAACAGGGGTTCCAGGAACTGGGCACCATGTACCGTGGAGAAATCAATTTTAGAACGGTCATTCCAGGGTACATTCTCAAAGAATTCAATATTCTTTTGTTCCTGTTTCAGCACGGGTTCTTTTTCACCCATGTTGATCGCTTTATGACTGCGGTTGGCCGGATCACTGGCAGGACAAACCTCCACGCATAAATTACACCCGGTACAATCCTCAACATAAACCTGGAGTGTGTATTTGGTTTCAGGGAAACCTCTTGCATTAATCGGTGCAGATTTAAATCCTTCCGGTGCTTTTTCCAGGTGGTTTTCATGATAAAATTTAGCACGGATCACACTGTGCGGACAAACATACGCGCAGTTACCACACTGAATACAAAGATCCGGTTCCCACAAAGGCACGAGGTCGGAGATATTTCTTTTTTCCCATTGGGTCGTACCACTCGGATACGTGCCATCAATGGTCATCTTACTCACCGGAATATCGTCGCCATGACCGGACATCATCATCGCGGTTACATCTTTTACGAAAGCAGGGGCTTTGTCTGACACCGTCAGCAGGTTCACTTCGGCTGCGGAGGCTTTTGAAGGAATTTTCACTTCATAAAGGTGGGCCAGGGTGGCATCCACGGCTTTGAAGTTTTGTTCGATCACTTTCGGGCCTTTCTTGAAATAGGTTTTTTCAATTGCTTTCTTGATCTGTTTGATCGCATCATCTTTCGGCAGTACACCGGAGAGAGCGAAATAACAGGTCTGCATGATCGTATTGATACGGCCGCTCATACCTGTATCGCGGGCTACAGTCGTGGCATCGATCACATATACAGTAATCTTCTTTTTAATAATCTGTTGCTGTACCTGTCCGGGCAATTTGTTCCAAACTTCATCCTTATCAAAAGGACTGTTCAGCAGGAAAGTAGCTCCTTCACTGGCAAATTCCAGCATTTCCACTTTCTCTACAAAATTGAACTGGTGACAGGCGATGAAATCTGCTTTGGAAATCAGGTAAGGAGCGCGGATCGGTTCCGGTCCGAAACGCAGGTGAGAAACCGTTCTTGCACCTGATTTTTTAGAATCATATACAAAGTATCCCTGTGCAAACAGGTCTGTATTCTCCCCAATGATTTTGATCGTATTCTTATTAGCCCCAACGGTACCATCAGCACCGAGACCAAAGAAGAGTCCCTGCCTCCAGGCTGATTCATCCAGTTTGTATTCCGGATCATAGTCGAGACTGGTAAAGGTTACATCATCATTGATACCTATTGTAAAACCATTTTTCGGGTTTTCTTTTTTCAGTTCATCATACACCGCTTTCACCATCGCCGGAGTGAACTCTTTGGAGGAGAGTCCGTAACGGCCACCTATGATTCTCGGCAATGTTTTAATTTTTCCCAACTGGAAAGCTTCCACCATAGAGGCCAGTACGTCCTGGTACATGGGTTCGCCGGCTGCACCGGATTCCTTGGTACGATCCAATACACCAATGATCTTTGTGGTTGCCGGTATGGCTTTTACAAAATGATCCATGGAGAAAGGACGGAAGAGACGTACATGCAGGACCCCTACTTTTTCGCCTGCTTTCTGCAGTGCCTTCACGGTTTCGATTACGGTTTCACCACCGGAACCCATGACAATCACCACGCGTTCTGCATCAGCGGCTCCGCTGTATTCAAATAACTGGTATTTACGTCCGGTCATTTTCCCAAATTCATCCATCACTTCCTGCACAATACCCGGTGTATTATTATAAAAGGTATTCACGGTCTCACGGCCCTGAAAATAAACGTCGGGATTCTGGGCGGTACCGCGGATAAAGGGATGATCGGGATTCAACCCTCGACCCCGGTGAGCGATCACCAGGTCATCCGGCACCATGGCTTTAATTTGTTCATCACTCAGCAGTTCCAGTTTATTTACTTCGTGCGAAGTACGGAACCCGTCGAAGAAATGGACAAAGGGAATCCTTGACTTCAGCGATGCCACCTGGGAGATCAGGGCAAAGTCATGTGCTTCCTGCACACTGGCTGAACCCAACATGGCAAAACCAGTGGTCCGGGCAGCCATCACATCCTGGTGATCACCAAAGATGGAAAGACCCTGTGCCGCTAGTGAACGGGCAGCCACATGGAAAACAGTAGCGGTTAATTCACCGGCAATTTTATACATATTGGGCAGCATCAGCATCAGGCCCTGGGATGCGGTAAAGGTAGTGGTCAGCGAGCCGGTCTGCAGGGCACCGTGCACCGTACCGGCGGCACCGCCTTCACTCTGCATTTCGATAACATCAGGGATATTGCCCCAGATATTTTTTGTTCCTTTGGAAGCCCACTCATCGGCCAGTTCCGCCATATTGGAAGAGGGGGTGATGGGGTAAATCGCACAAACCTCATTGATGCGGTAGGCCACATAGGCCGCGGCTTCATTGCCATCGATGGTGGCGACTAATTTATTTTTATTTGACATCTGTAGTAGAATTAACAGGTTCAGAAATCATTTCTATCGCGTGACAAGGGCATTGTTCATAACAAACCGCACAACCGGTGCAGGCATTGTAGTTGAACTTATACCGGTTACCCTTACCTAATTTGATGATCGCATCTTCCGGACAGGCACCGAAACAACCATCACATTCAAAGCAGTTACCACAACTCAGGCAGCGCTGTGCTTCGAAGCGGGCTTCTTTTTCGGTGAGACCACTGATCACTTCATCAAAACTCTTCACGGCAACGGCGGGGGCCAGTTTATCCTGCTCTTTCTGCGGTGCATCGGTTTTGTACCACATGTGCAGTTTCCGGAATCCGGCTGTCGGGTGTTTTTCCGGTCTTTGGTAAGGTTCCTGTATCAGGAATCCGTGAATGTATTTAGCGGCTTTCTTACCATGACCAATGGAAATGGTCGTACTCCTGTTTTCACCGGGCAGCATATCGCCACCGGCAAAAATGCCTTCATGTCCGGTCATCCGCAGCGCGTCGATCACTACGGTGCCATCTTCATTTACTTTAATTCCGGAAGCAGCCCGCAGGAACCCGGTATCCGCTTCCTGTTTGTTGGCATTGATCAGCACATCGGCATCAATGGTTTCAAACTCACCGGTACCCACGACTTTACCTTTTTCCACTTTGGTTTTTTCGAGGGTTATTTTTTTCTTTTCAATTTTACTGATACTGCGGAACAATTGTACATCCACGCCTTCTGCGAGAGCATCTTCCGTTTCGTAATCATAAGCCGGCATCATTTTTTTATCGCCGGGGAAATAAACGGCCACTTCAGAACCGAAACGTTTGATCATCCGGGAGAGATATAAAGCCAGTTTGCCACCGCCATACACCACAACTTTTTTCTTTACGTAAGGGGAAGAGTTCAATTTGGCTTCCCGGAAGAATTCAAATGCATCGGTCATGTGTACTGACCCATCCTGCGGAAACTCCTCCGTGCGGATCACCTGGGCTCCTATGGAGAGGTAAACAGCATCAAAATTACCTGCCTGTTTTTCTGTAAGTACATCCTGAACTTTATAATTGAGCCGGATCTTCACACCCATTTTCACAATGCGGTCCACTTCGGCATCCAGTATTTCTTTCGGCAGACGGTAATCCGGTATCCCGGTCCACATCAGTCCGCCGGGATGCTGACCTGCATCATATACTTCAACAGTATGACCAAGCCGGGCCAGGTGATAGGCTGCTGAGAGACCACCGGGTCCTGCACCAACTACCAGTACTTTTTTCCCGGTAGGCTTTGCTTCAAAACGCACCGGCCATTTCTGGCTGATAGCTTCATCCCCGATATACCGCTCCACCGCGTGAATATTCACCGTGGTTTCGATATGATTCCGGTTACAACCGGTTTCACAGGGTTTAACACAAACCCTGCCCATAATGGCGGGGAAAGCACAATCTTCCAGTAGGGTCTGGAAGGCTTCAAAATAATTGCCGGACTGTGCGTGAGCCATCCAGGCCTGTATATTCTGACCTGCAGGACAGGCACTGTTACAGGGTGGCATAAAGTCAACATACACAGGACGACGGGAACGTTGAGGACCGGTTCCTTCCGCATGGGTGAGGAGGTCGACCGGCTTTGTAATATCGTTTGCAGCCATGATAAATGGTTTAAAGGGCAGGCGGTATGCATACCCATGAAAAGGCTTTTTAAAAACCAAAGCAAAGTAGAACCATTCCCGAAAGTGAGAGGTGACATGATTCAGTCAAAAAAATGATTCCTATCATGTTATTCGCCAACCGCTTACCGGGGAATCGGGGCTTCCGGAAATGAAAAAGCCGGCCATGAGGCCGGCTGCAGATAGTTTTGGTTCCAGGGGTTAGAAACTATAACCCACACTGGCAGCTCCGGAAGGCATGATATAACCATTGGCAATGATTGGGGTAAAACCGATTCTCCAGGTAAATCCGCCTTTCAGGGGCTGGCGACGGTACATAAAAGACGCCGTTCCGAATAAACTGGAACGGGAGCTATCGTTATAATTCATGATATCGATCTTTTTACCGGTCACCGTCAGACCACCCCCCACTTCAAACGTATGGGGTGAGTCGAGCTTTCCGAAAATATAGTTGACCTGCAACGGCAGGGTAACGACAGATTGGGAATAATAATTCCCATAATAATTTCCATTATTATAGTTGTATTCCTCCCCGGTATAGAAACCAAGACCGATCCGTCCACCCCAGCCAAGTGAGGAGCCGGTAAAACGGGAATCAATATTCGCAGAAAATAAAATGCCGGGGCCGCCTACTTCCGCAAAGAACTGGGTGCGGCCGGGGTACTTACCAACGGTGTTTTTCTGAGCAAAGAGTGTGGAACTGCACAAGAGGACAATAGCTGCAACAAAAATTCTTTTCATAAAAGTGGTTTAGTAAATGACAAACTTAATGGAAAACCGCTGCACAAGGATTGAAAAAGAAATGTTAACGTATAAAAAAAGGCAGCCATTTCATGCTGCCTAAATTAAACATTCTTTATTCAATTAATCACGTCTCCCGACTCCTGACTCTTACCCAATACTTTCCAGCACGATCCGCTTCAGCTCACTGATCGCCACCCTCTCCTGCTGCATACTGTCGCGGTGACGGATGGTTACGGTATTATCTTCTTTACTCTGGTGATCCACAGTTACACAGAACGGGGTGCCTAACGCATCCATCCGGCGGTAACGTTTACCAATGGAGTCTTTCTCTTCATAGAAACAACGGAAATCACCACGACAGTCCTTCATGATCTGCTCCGCAATCTCCGGCAGGCCGTCTTTTTTGGTAAGCGGCAATACTGCCAGCTTAATCGGGGCCAGTTTGACTGGCAGGTGCAATACCACCCGGCTGTCGGGTTTTTCGGGGGTACTGAGGTCCTGATCCTCGTAGGCATGACTGATCACGGCCAGGAACATACGATCCAGACCAATGGAGGTTTCAATCACATAAGGAATATAATTTCCATAAGGTTTGCCGGTAGCCGGATCTATATCATTATCAAAATACTGTTGCTTCTTCTTGCTGTACTCCTGGTGCTGTTTCAGGTCAAAATCCGTACGGCTGTGTATCCCTTCCAGCTCTTTAAAACCGATGGGGAATTCAAACTCGATATCACAGGCGGCATCTGCGTAGTGCGCCAGTTTTACGTGATCATGGAAACGATACTTTTCAGCCGGAATACCCAGGCTTTTATGCCAGTTCAGCCGTGTTTCTTTCCATTGCTCATACCATTCCTTTTGTGTACCCGGACGGATGAAAAACTGCATTTCCATCTGTTCGAACTCCCGCATGCGGAAAATGAACTGGCGGGCCACGATCTCATTCCGGAATGCCTTACCGATCTGCGCAATTCCGAAAGGTACTTTCAAACGGCCGGTCTTCTGCACATTCAGGAAGTTTACAAAGATGCCCTGTGCCGTTTCCGGACGGAGATACACTTTGTTATCCTCGTCTTCGCTCGAAACGGTTGAACCAAACTCCGTGGAGAACATCAGGTTGAACTGACGGATATCGGTCCAGTTACAGGTACCGCTGATGGCACATGATATCTTATGATCTTCTATTAATTTCTTCAAGCCGGTAAAATCATCCTTAGCCAGCAATTGCTCCATCGCTGCAATGACCTCATCCGCTTTGGCATCCTGGCCCGCAACTCGTAACTCGTCACTATATGCTTCAATGAGATGATCAACGCGATAGCGCTTTTTACTATCCTTATTGTCAATCATCGGATCATTGAAATTATCCACGTGACCGGAGGCTTTCCAGGTAGTGGGATGCATAAAAATGGCCGCATCAATACCTACGATATTGTCCTGCAACTGGGTCATGCTCTTCCACCAGTAATCTTTGATATTTTTCTTCAGTTCACTGCCCATCTGGCCATAATCGTAAACGGCCTGGAGGCCGTCATAGATTTCACTGCTGGGGAAAATGAAGCCGTATTCCTTGCAATGTGAGATAATCGCCTGAAATTTATTTGTTTCGTTTGCCATAGGCGGCAAAAATAAGCCCAAAAATTGACTTCCGGTTTTCTTTACCTTTGCAGGAATTAAATCAACCTGTCATGAAAAAATCAGCTTTCCTGATGGCCGCCCCGGCCCTGCTCCTGGCCCTGCTTGCTTTCAATAATTTTTCAGCCGGTAAAAAACAGCACAAGAGCCAAACTGGTGCATGCACCGAAATGAATAATGATGGCAGGATGGCCCCCGACACGATGCGGAAAGACCCCATCTGCGGAATGATGGCGGATGATACCAAAAAGGACACGGTTCATTATAAGAACAAAGTGTACGCTTTCTGTTCCAAACATTGCAAGACCGAATTTGTAAAAAATCCGGAAGCGAACCTGCCGAAACCGAAAACGAATTAATCCAGGAATACAATTATTCGGCCCATGATCCCAGCAGAAAAGATCCGGGACTTACACCGCTTACTCAAAAAAGGCGAACCGGAAGGTGAGATCAGGGAAAAGCTGAAACGGGAAGGCTATTCAGCCGAAGAAATAGAACAGGTATTTAAACCGCATCAATATGATATGCGTAGCTGGTACCTCAGTTTTGCGATTATCATTACGCTGACAGGACTTTTTGTACTCGTAAATGGTGGAGGGATTTTAATCCTGATACTGGGCGGACTGCTGTTTATTGCCTATGCAAATGAACTCAAAAGACTGGGTAAGAAACTATAAGCTTATTGCAGCTTCTCATTATTCTGATGCCGCTCCGCATCCCGGACCGATTTTTTGGCAAAATTCTTTTCGAGTGCCTTATCCAGTTCCACCCCGGTCTGGTTGGCCAGGCAGATAAGCACCCATAAAACATCCGCCATCTCATCACCCAGGTCCCGGTTTTTATCGGATTCCTTAAAACTCTGGTCCCCGTAGGTACGGGCCATGAGCCGGGCCAGCTCTCCCACTTCTTCAGTAAGAATGGCCATATTGGTGAGTTCACTGAAATACCGGACACCGGTCGTTTTGATCCAGGTGTCCACCTGTTGCTGGGCTTCTTGAATGGTCATAACAAAAAATTTGCAGGAAAACTGCAATATAGCATGATTCTTGTCGTTTAACTCTTCCCGCCGGATTTCCCGGTGGCCCTATCCGCCACATCCGGAGTCGAGACGACGGACTACCCCCTGAAAACGCCAAACCAATTCCTTTAAAAGATTAATGTATCCATCCCATGAGGAAGTCCATTCACCGGCTTATGGCCATTGTATCACTGTCCCTGTTCATCAGCGCTGCTGCTGCACAGCCGGCCGGTAATTCCTTTGATATCTCCTTTAAAAAAGACAGCAAACCATTTAAAATTCTGACTTCCGGCAAACAGGTGACTGTTAAAAGCACAAAAGACATTAAAACCATTATGGTCTGGACCGCCACGGGTCATCGTATTGTAGAACAAACCCAGGTCAAAGCTTCCAGTTTTACTTTCAATGTATCCGGGTCAAGAGAACGAATATTCTTTGTCATGGTACAGTATGAGGGACAGAAGCCGGTGACGGAGAAGTTTGGAGTGGATTGAGGGGCGAATAGAGAATAGAAAATAGAGAATAGGGTGTACTAAGATAATTTGTCATCCCGATACGAAATATGAGAATAAAAAGGAATTAGAGCTGAAATAACTTGTCAGGAGGGGCTGTTGACTACTAACTTCTAACTACTACCTATTCTCTGTTCTTCGTATCCACCCAAATCGTCACCGGTCCGTCATTCACCAGTTCCACTTTCATATCCGCTCCAAAAATGCCGGTACCAATGGGTTTGCCCAGGTCGGCTGTTAATTGCGCTATCATTTTTTCGTAGTGCGGTATCGCCATATCCGGCTTGCTGGCTTTTATATAAGAGGGGCGGTTGCCTTTTTTGGAGGAGGCATGAAGGGTAAACTGACTGACAAGTATAATATCCCCATTCCGGTCTTTAACTGATTCATTCATCACCCCATCTGCATCATCAAAAATGCGCAGGTTCACGATCTTGCTGCTGAGCCATTGGATATCCTCCTCTCCATCCGCATCTTCAATCCCCAGCAATACCACTAATCCCCAACCGATCTGTGCATTGACCTTCCCTTCGATGGTTACACTGGCCCTGGATACCCGTTGTATGACCGCACGCATTTTTGAAAGATTTTGTAAGCAACGAAAATATTGAACATTGAGAAATGAAAGTTGAATATTGAACATTTTATTCAGGGTGAGTGAAATTCTCAATGTTCAACGATCAATTTTCAATACTCATTTGTCACCCTGAGCTTGCCGAAGGGGCTAATTAACTAATTTCACATAATGCTTATTTCCCTTCTTCCCGAAATCAGTTTTCAAACCACCCGCTCCGGTGGCAAGGGAGGCCAGAACGTTAATAAAGTGGAAACGGCCGTGATTGCGGCTTTTCATATTGCGTCTTCGGATTTGTTGACGGCGGAGCAGAAACAGCTTTTGCTGGAGAAATTATCAAACCGGATCAACAGCGAAGGCTACCTGCAGGTAAAAGCGCAGACTCACCGCACTCAGTTGTCTAATAAAGATGAGGCTGTTAAGAAAATACAGGAACTCATACAAAATGCATTGGTAAAAAAGAAGGCCCGGATAGCCACCAAAGTGGGAAAAGCAGCTAAAGAAAGAAGACTGGAGTCTAAAAAAAGAAAGGCCGATATCAAGTCCGGCCGGCAAAAGTTCAGGCCCGGGGATTTTTAAGCTGAACCGAAATCTTTATCTTACTGTTTATAGACGCAATGCGACGGAAATTAATCACCATATCATCCCTCTTTCTTTTTGTCGCAGGCCTCTCCGCCATCCCGGCTGCCTGCAAAAAAGACCAAACCACCCGCGGGCTCGAAAAACTGGAACAGGAAATTCCGGACCCTTTTCCCGCACCGGCTTATACATTTACGGATAATCCATTGAGCAATGAAGGATTTGAACTGGGCCGACGCCTGTTTTATGATCCACAGTTATCTGCCGACGGACTGGTTCCCTGTTCTTCCTGTCATCAGCAGATAGGCGGCTTCGGTACGTTTGAACATGACCGCAGCCATGGTGTATTTAATTCCCATACCCTGCGGAATGCCCCGGTATTATTTAACCTGGCATGGAGTACTTCCTTTCACTGGGATGGCGAATTCAGTTCAATAGCTGATGAAGCCAGCCACCCGCTGACAGGTTCTCATGAAATGGGGCAGACCTACCAGCGGATCATTGCTTACCTGGAAGCAGATCCGGGATACCGGGATGCGTTTAAAAAAGTATTCCGTTATCCTTTTATAAAGCCTGATTTTATCAATAAAGCCCTGGCGCAATTTACCGGGTCCATTGTATCCGCTGATTCCAAATACGATAAATATAAAAGGGGAACAGTCAACTTCTCTGCACAGGAAGAAAACGGCTACCAGCTTTATAAAATCAATTGTGCCAGCTGCCATCCGGAACCCCTGTTTACTGATTACAGTTTCCGGAATATCGGTCTGCCAATTGACCCACTGCTGAATGATGATGGCCGGTTGCACATTACCGGGAAAGCGGATGATTCTTTGAAATTTAAAGTGCCTACGTTGCGGAATACCTATATCTCCTCCAATTATATGCACGACGGGCGTTTCAACACCTTACAGCAATGCCTGAATCATTACCGGAATAATGTACAGGCCAGTGCCACCCTGGATCCTTTACTGATCAATGGAATTACGCTGACCAATACGGAGGCTGATAACCTGGCCCTTTTTCTCAGGGCCCTGACAGACTCCAGCCTGCTCCGCGATACGCGGTTTACCAGGCCCGATTAGCTTTTGCTATTCACTCTCCTGCCTTTCAATGCCTCGAGCGCCTGTTTCTTCGCTTCAATTTCTTTTTCAGTATTGCGCTGATCATCCCGGTTATTCTTCAATTTCTTTTCCAGGTCTGATTCATCGTCCTTTAATCCGCGTAGTTTCTTCTCCGTTT
>CAZYTV010000048.1:0-8775 GCA_964650455.1 uncultured Chitinophaga sp.
TTTAGATGAACAGGCTATCCGCTCTTACTTCCCGTTCTCCCCGCCTTCCCGGCTAAATGAAAGAAACAGTTTTCCGGTCAGCAACAGGTCAACGAAACAAATACCAACACGTGAGTAAGGAACCATTGAGGCAGGATGCCGTGAAAGTGCAGACAACGCAAAAAACAGAAGCCAACCATTACCTGCAGGGACGGGGAGCGCAGATCAATACAAAAAACCGTTTTCTCAAAGATGAGCGGACCCGCGAACATATAGAAGGGATTGATGACTGGGAAGAAGGCGATGCACGCACTGTCTATATGGAACAGGAATCAAAGTCCATTGTCAACAAAGTGGAGAGTCCGGATGTGGGAATGGGCTACAGCATGAATCCCTATGCCGGCTGTGAACATGGCTGTATCTATTGCTATGCCCGGAATGTGCATGAATACTGGGGGTATAGTGCCGGACTTGATTTTGAACGGAAGATTATCGTCAAGAAAAACGCCCCGCAGTTATTGCGCAAATTCCTGATGAATAAAAACTGGGATGCCACTCCCATCATGCTCAGCGGGAATACGGATTGCTATCAGCCGGCCGAACAACAGTACCGCCTGACAAGAGCATTGCTGGAAGTCTGCAATGAATTCAACCAGCCCGTGGGTATCCTGACCAAGAATTCATGGATACTTAAAGATAAAGATCTGCTGCAGGAAATGGCGAAGAAACAGATCGTCTCCGCCATGGTATCCATCACTTCCTTTAATGAAGACCTGCGTCGGGTCATGGAACCGCGCACCACCACTGCCGCACAAAAACTGAAAGTGATCCATGAACTCAGCAGTGCCGGGGTACGTATGGGTATCATGATGGGACCGATGATCCCCGGACTCAATGAACACGAAATGCAACGCATCATGAAAGCCTCGCGGGATCATGGCGCCACCTTCACTGCCTATACTTTTATCCGCCTCAACGGCGCGATTAAATTATTATTCCACGACTGGCTCTATAAAAATTTTCCAGACCGTGCCGACAAGGTCTGGCACCTGATCGAGCAGAGTCATGATGGCAAGGTCAATGACAGCCGCTGGGGCGTACGCATGCGCGGCGAAGGTAGTATTGCGAAGCTCGTGGCAGATCAGTATAAGAAATATGGGAAGTTGTATGGGATGAATGCGGAGGAGTGGAGTCTGAACCGGAGTTTGTTCAGGAGGCCGGGAGAGCAGGGGAGATTGTTTTGAAAAATGTGCCAATTAGCCAATGTGCCAATGGGGGAAGAGGTTGAAAGATCGAAAAAACCTGATAGGAGGGAAAAGAAATGATAAAAAGAATGGAGATTGTTCGGAGTTAGTTCAGAAGACGGAAGGGGCAGTTGTTTTAAATTAAATGGTACCTTTAAGTAATTAAACTTTTTCTATGAATCAATTCGGCGGCAACTGGACCGAAGCAAAAATGGATATTGTTGTTAGTTATGCTAAGGCATATCTTACAATTATGGATCATCAGTCCTGGGCTAAGACGCTTTATTTTGATGGATTTGCCGGGTCTGGCTATATTGAAACTGATGATAGTGAAGATCTTAAGAAGGGTACAGCTTTGCGTATACTTGACATTGATAAACCTGCTCCATTTGATCTCTATTATTTCGTTGAGTTAAATGAGAAATATAAAGCTGAATTGGAAGGGATAATCGCAAACAAGTATTTCGGCAAAAATGCACATGTTGTAAATGCTGATTGTAATGACAAAATAATAAGTATGGCTGACTTCTTGAGGGAAAATAAAAATTACAGAGCACTTGTTTTTATTGACCCATACGGTATGTCTGTTAACTGGAGTTCTATCGAAGCTTTAAAGGGTTTGGGAGTTGATTTGTGGATTTTAGTACCAACGGGTATAGGTATTAGTCGTCTTTTGAAGAATGATGGCAATATATCCGAAGCGTGGCTTGATAAGCTCGAGAAATTTCTTGGTTTGACGAAAGGAAAAATAAGAGAAAGTTTCTATAAAAAAACGGAGCAGGCAACTTTATTTGGGATTGAGTCAAAGATTGAAAAGGAAAAAAATACTGTGAGTATGGCGGGTGAATTATATCGAAAGCGACTTAACGAGATTTTTAAATTTGTTTCAGAATCGTTTGTAATGAAAAACAGTAATAATTCAATTATGTATCATTTTATGATGGCCACAAATAATGCAAGTGCGTTGGCTATTGCTAATGATGTCATTAAACCCAAGTATAAATTCTAATGGCACAATCATCCATCGAGTGGACCGAAATGACCTGGAATCCAACAACAGGTTGTGATAAAGTTTCTGCTGGCTGCAAGTATTGCTATGCAGAAGTGATGACCAGGCGACTACAGGCCATGGGAATTGATAAATATAAGGATGGGTTTGAATTGCGCATTCATGAGGATGCGTTGTTGATTCCATTTGAATGGAGAAAACCTAAAGTGGTATTTGTAAACTCCATGAGTGATCTATTTCACAAAGATGTGCCGCTTTCGTTTATACAGAAAGTGTTTGAAGTGATGAATAAAACGCCACAACATACATACCAGGTGCTGACTAAAAGAGCGGAAAGGCTTTATGAATTACACGATAAACTTAACTGGGCTACTAATATCTGGATGGGAGTGTCTGTCGAAAATGAAAAGGTAATGGACAGAATTGACTTTCTCAGGGAGACCAATGCCAAAGTAAAATTCTTATCCTGCGAGCCACTTATAGGATCCTTGCCCAATATGAACCTGGAGAATATTCAATGGCTGATTGCAGGAGGAGAGAGTGGACGTAAAGCTAGACCAATGAAAGAAGCATGGGTTTGGGATATCCGGCAACAATGTGCCGAACAGGGAGTTGCCTTCTTCTTCAAGCAATGGGGTGGGGTAAATAAAAAGAAAACAGGCCGTGAACTGGGTGGGCGTACTTATGATGAAATGCCTGTTCATATAACACACTAAAATATTTTTTAAAATTTCTTTACAATTATTTGGCAACATCAAAAAAATAGTTTCATCTTTGCACAGCAAAAAATAAATAAATGCAACGCATATACGCACATATCGAAACAGTGAACGGATTTAGTCCAATAGGACTTGATCGCGTAAGCGGGGCATGTAGTGCTGTTCAATAGTTGACACAACGAATTGGCTGAAATACAGACCCCGCAAGCGATTGCGGGGTTTTGCTTTTATGGTATAACCGGTAAATCATGACAGTAAGGCTATGCCTGGCTGTCATCATGCGCCTGATTTTTTGTAACAATAGTGTGTAATCGTAAATAAATTGAATCTGTAAGAAAACAAAAAGAGTTGCTGAAACAAACACGACATAAACGATACGGGCTTATAAGCGGCATTGCACATCAGGCTGCTTATTGCGGAAACAATATTAAACCCGCAACAGGCCGCTTTATGCCCTGGCTTGAAAAGAAAAGACGAACGGAACATCTGTAGCATTTGTGCAAACGTGCAAATGATAGGGAACCCGGTCGTCAGAAGCGACCGGGTTTTGCTTTATTGAATATTGACCATTGAGTCCTGAATAGTGAATATTGTTTTTCTAAGGGATGAAATGGTCAATATTCAATAATCAATGTTCAGTTAACAAATTAAAAGGAGGACACCATGTGGTTTATCATAATCGTACTGCTGATCAGTTTTATACTGAATATGAACAGCAGGGAAAAGGAAAATGAAACAGATGAATATGAGGTGCAGGACCGGATTATACATCCGGCTGAGTACCTGATGAGGTAGCTGTCAATGAACATTGAAAATTGCGCACTGAATATTGAGGATTGAATTTCTAAGCATCAAAATGTTCAATATTCATTTATCAATTCTCAATCTTCAATTGAGTAACTCACCAGGAAGTGAAAATATTATGTGCAGAAGGAGGGTAAAGCGACCCCGTGAGATGCAACGGGGCGCTTTTCCAAAAATGGTCTGTAGCTCAACTGGCAGATGTACCCGGCTTTTAACCGGGGGGTTGTGAGTTCGAATCTCACCAGGCCAACAATGGATGAATAGCTCAACGGCAGAGCAGCGGCTTGTTAAGTCGAAGGTTAAAGGTTCGAATCCTTTTTTATCCGCTCTTACCCTCCGAAGCTTTAGCGAAGGAGGGTCTGAACGAAAAATTAGTAAAGAAGTAAAAAAATACAGTGAATGAATTCGGCGTAGAGGAAATAAGAAATCAGCCAGTATTCACTGCAAAAAGGTGCTTTGGCAGAACGGTAATGCCCCGGGGTGAAATCCCGGAGATCATGGTTCGACTCTATGAGGTACCACGAAGGAGGAAATAAGTTATGGAACGCAACAAAGAATGGAGAACACTCAGCGGAGAACGGATCAACATCCCGGTCAGCGAGGAAATTAACCGGGTACTGCAACGGGAAGCCGCGGAAGGACATGAACTGAAAGTCTGCATCGGTACCGATAGCCAGGTAAAAGCAGGGGTGACCGGCTTTGCCACGGTGATCGTATTCCTGCGGAAACGTAAGGGAGGTTTCATGTATATACGCAGTGAAACCACCCGGCAAAGGATGACGATCAAGGAACGGATGCTTACCGAAGTGCGCATGAGCATCGATGTGGCCTATGAGCTCTGCAACCTGTTCAGCCGTTACCGGGTGGATATGGAGGTTCACGCCGATATCAATACCAACCCCCAGTTCAAAAGCAATGACGCGTTGAAAGAGGCCATGGGCTATATCCTGGGCATGGGATTCGCGTTCCGGGCCAAACCGGAGGCATTTGCGAGCTCGAGTTGCGCGAATAAAATGGTGCAGTGATCAATGTGCCAATTGGGGAAGAGTTTGAAAGATTGAAGAAGATATAGGGTGATGGGAAATGCGAAATTGAAATTTCACACTGCGCCTTCTGCGGTATTTTTATTATTTGTATTTCAGCCGTTGCACAATCAGTTAGTTTTTAGTAATATTTTTTAAAAAATGTGTAAAGTATAATGAAATGGAAAATTGGTTAATAACATTAATCGGGGTATGGGTAATGATATGGCTGATGTATGTTATCGTACCGCTGGTTAGACGGATAATCTGGAAATCAGGAACGAAAGGCGTTGCCTGGATATTTGAACACAATTATATCAGGCCCAAAGCTTTTTACCTGTATAGGTTCAGGACCATTCCTTCGCTTACAGGAATAGGCCAGGTGGATGCCTCAAAAGCTTACACTTTTATACGGACCGAATATGCGGAGGAGATTGTTGAGACTTACCAGAACTGTACTTATAATTACCAGGAAGGATGCCAGCAATTTGATGTAACACTGCTGGTATTCAAAAACAGGATGATGGTGGAGATCCAGAATGGGTATGTGCAGGTATTGTACCAGGGCAGGGATTATGAGGAAGCAGCCCGGTTGGTTTCCGGCCTTGCGGCCTTTAAAATAGCTGAAAAGGAAGAGGACTATGAGATCAATATCATTACCCTTTCTGCTTCCGGACTGGAACTGAAACGGCTTGATATTAAACCCACCCAACTTGATTTGTCCGTGTATTACAATGATGATTTCAGGGAAGTGGATGCAGTAATAAAGCAAAGGTTGAACAGGGAGAATGATAAGGGAATTGTGCTGTTACACGGTTTGCCGGGTACAGGTAAGACAACCTACCTCCGTCACCTGATCGGGGAAATAAAGAAAAAAGTCCTTTTTGTTTCTCCTTCTGTGGCAGGAAACCTGATGAATCCGGAATTTATTGACCTGCTCGTCGATAACCCCAATTCTGTCCTGGTCATTGAAGATGCAGAACATATCATGATGGACAGAAAGCACCAGCGTGATTCGTCCGTATCTAACCTGCTTAATATTTCAGACGGGTTGCTGAGTGATTGCCTGAATGTGCAGATCATCTGTACGTTTAACAGTGCACTGAATCTCATCGATACTGCGCTGATGCGGAAGGGCAGGATGATTGCCCGGTATGAGTTTGGAAAACTGACGTTGGAAAAAGCACAGGCGCTTTCAAAGCATCTGGGTTTTGACACCAACATCACCAGACCCATGACCCTGGCAGAAATCGCCGGCCAGGATGAGAAAACAGAAATCAGGGAGCCGATGGCTGCCATTGGTTTCCGGAGAGCGGAGGAACTGATGAATTAAACGGATGGAGCTATGCACGATGTTGTAGTAGCAAGGCGAAACAGACAACGTGGAAAACACCCGCAGTATCAATGTAAAACAAAAACAACTGGTTACCTGTTGGAATACACAGGTAACCATTTTAAAAGATCCGGAAAGAACGGATTAAATTGGAGAAAGAAATCATGGGCAAATTAAAGCTTACAGGAAAACAAATCCGTGCCATCGGTTATCCCGAAGGGCCGGTGATCAGTGTGGCCATGCAGGTGATGAACAGTAAGTTCAGACACAGCACGGAGAAAGAAGCACTGGCATTATTGATACAGGTATTGAATGCCCCGGAGAATTACCTGGAGGATGAAGCATTGAAACCCATTGCAGAAAAACTGGTGCCCTCCCCTGAGACTGAAGGAGCGGAGATCTCTTTAAATAATCAGGGAATCGCTTTTAATATTTTTGGAGCCGAACACATTGAAGAAGGCGCCATGCAGCAGATGTACCAGGCCGCCAAACTCCCCGTGAGTGTGGCCGGGGCCCTGATGCCGGATGCACATAGCGGGTATGGATTGCCGATCGGAGGAGTCCTGGCCACTGATAACGCCGTGATTCCTTACGGTGTCGGGGTGGATATCGGTTGCCGGATGTGCCTGAGTGTGTATGATATTGATCCGAAAGAACTGGTAAGCCGTGAATTAATTTTCACGCGTGAACTGGAGGAAGCTACCTTGTTTGGAAGCGGCGGCCAGTTTGACCATGCCTCGAATCATGCCATCATGGAACATGAACTGTTTTATGAGCTGCCTTTATTAAAGCATTTGCACGGAAGGGCCTGGAAACAACTGGGTTCCTCAGGAAGCGGGAATCACTTTGCTGAATTTGGTATCGTGGAGATTGAAGAAAAAGACACTGTACTCGGACTGGAGCCCGGTAAGTATACCGGTTTCCTTACACACTCTGGTTCACGTGCCCTGGGTGCTACTATCGCTAACCATTACACGAAACTCGCAATCAGCAAAAGGCAGCTGCCGCAGGAAGCCAAAAACCTGGCCTGGCTGGATATGGGGGAAGAAGAAGGGATGGAATACTGGCTGGCCATGAACCTGGCGGGTGATTATGCCAGTGCCTGTCATCATATCATCCATGATAAAATTACAAAGCAACTGGGACGTAAGCCCTTGAAGCGGGTGGAGAACCATCACAATTTTGCCTGGAAGGAAAAATGGGAGGGCCGGGATGTGATCGTACACCGTAAAGGAGCCACACCGGCGGGTAAAGATGTGCTGGGTATCATTCCCGGGTCTATGACCGCTGACGGATTTATAGTAAAAGGGAAAGGTGAAATGGCAGCGGTGAATTCCGCTTCCCATGGAGCCGGACGTAAAATGAGCCGTTCAAGGGCCATGGCTTCCGTAACGGATAAACAGTTTAAAGATGAATTGAAAAAGTTTGGTGTAAAATTGCTTGGAGGCGGTCTGGATGAATCGCCCTTCGCCTACAAGGATATCCATACTGTCATGCAGTCCCAGAAAGCCCTGGTGGATGTGGTGGGACGCTTTACACCAAAAATCGTGAAGATGGACGGAGCTAAATCCTATGGAGGAAAGAGGTTTAAAGAAGGGTTTAGGAGGACTATAGGAGATAGAGGTTGAAAGAAGGGTTTATAGAGTACTATAGGAGAAAGAGGTTGAAAGAAGGGTTTAGGAGGACTATAGGAGATAGAGGTTTAAAGGAGAGTTTAGAAGGACTATAGGAGATAGAGGTTTAAAGAAGGGTTTATAGAGTTTTATAGGGGAAAGAGGTTGAATGAATGGTTTATAGAGTATTATAGAAGAAAGACATTGAAAGGATGGTTTAGAAAGGTTTAGAAAAACTTTCTAAGCAGGGGCTGTTTTCTGACTCCCGATGCTTCGGGATGACATCTGGCATTTGATTGGCATTAACAGTTTTTTAATAGAAACAGCTTTCGGGAGGTTGTGTAATTCATTTTTGACCGGCATCTGCTTTGTATAATATTACAGTATGAAACAGTTTACCGTGATTACCGCCTTATTCATTGTCTTTTCCTCATTCCGTATAGTTACAACAGACAGCATGGATATATACAATACAAAATGGCAACTGAAAAGCATTCATAGCAAAGATGAAGCTGCCTATATTTATACAAATGCTTTTATCAACTTTGACCAGGAAAAAAAGCGGGTCAGCGGCAATGGCAGTTGTAATTCTTTCGGTGGTTCTGTTGAAGTAAATGACAGCCAACTCCGGTTCGGACATCTGATCTCCACCCGGATGTATTGTGAGCGGGTACAGGAAATTGAAACAGACTTCTTTGCCGCGCTTTCAAAAGTAAACCGGTTTGAAATAAAAGGCAACATCCTGCTGATGTACAAGGGCGGGCAACTGTTATTGGAGTTTGAGGGTTATCAATGAATATCGAACATTGAAAATTGAACTTTGCCCATAAATCCTATAAACCTTCTAAACCGTTCTCTCAGCCTCTTTCTTCTTTAGGACATTCTAAACTCTCCTTTAAACCTCTATCTCCTATAGTCTTTCTAAACTCTCCTTTAAACCTCTATCTCCTATAGTCCTTCTAAACCCTTCTTTCAACCTCTATCTCCTATAGTCCTCCTAAACCCTTCTTTCAACCTCTATCTCCTATAGTCCTCCTAAACCCTTCTTTCAA
>CAZYTV010000048.1:8875-20637 GCA_964650455.1 uncultured Chitinophaga sp.
CCTCTATCTCCTATAGTCCTTCTAAACCCTTCTTTAAATCTTTATCTCCTATAAGACTCTATAAACCCTTCTATCAGACTCTTTCTCCTTTAGTACTCCCTAAACTTTCACATAGATCTTCTTCTTATCCATCCACCAGCAAATCGCCCACATAAATGTGATTACACAAATAGCATACAGCAGGGATCCCAACTCCTTATCACCGGGGGTATGAATCAATACTTTTTTATACAACCAGTTCCATGGATTCACGCCATCACCGAGTTTGATGAGGGCCAGTCCCTTGGGCAAAAAGGCGCTGAGTGCGAATACAAACAAGGCATTCTTGCCGAATACATCAAAGAAACGGGCCAGGCCACCACGCACTTTATTTATTTCAATCATATAAATCATCGTGGCAATGGTCAGTATGGCCAGCCCGGTGGTATAGATCACATAGGAACTGGTCCATATTTTCTTATTGATCGGGAATACCATATCCCAGCAAAAACCGGTAACAAGCATCGCCACGGCAATGACAAATAAGCCGGTCAGCATTTCATACATACCACCGGTCGTTACTCCCGGTTGATCGGGCAGGGGCAATACCTTACTTTTTTTCTGGATATAATCGCCCACGAGATAACCAAAGATCACCTGTACAATAGCCGGCAGTGTACTCATCAGCCCTTCCGGATCAAAAGGCATTCCTTCTCCTTTGTACATGTGCGCTTCGCCTGCGATCATTTTATCGATGCCTGTGCCAAACCAGCCTTTTAAACTGTAAGGATCAGCTGGGTTACCGAGGTAACAGAGTACCCAATAAATCAGCAGGAAGATCAGGCCGGCCAGGAAGGCCTTCCGCGCTTTCAGGTAATACACGAGTACAGAGGCAAAGAAATAGGCAAGGGCAATCCGTTGAAGCACCCCGAATATCCGCACCCCTTTTATCGTTTCAATAATATTACCGGCCTTATCCCTCGAATAATCGATCCAGGTAAAGCCTTTAAAAATGGTTTCCTTCTGAAATTCAGTCGTTCCCTCCACCAGGCGGTTCACTTCAGTAACAAAGGGCCACCAGTTCAGGAATAACCCGATCAGAAAAATCAGGGCTGACCGTTTCAGCACTTTTTTCCAGAACAGGCTGTCACCTCCGGCTTCCAGCCGGGGCATGACAAAGGACATCGCATTGCCGACAGCAAACAAAAAGAAGGGGAAAACCAGGTCTGTGGGAGTTAATCCATGCCAGGGCGCATGCTCAAGGGGGGCATAAATAGATCCCCAGCTACCGGGGTTATTTACCAGGATCATCAGGCAAACGGTCGCCCCGCGAAACACATCGAGGGAATAAAAGCGTTGATTCACAACAAAAGTTTTGGTGATTGAAGGTAGGTCAAAGTTCAGATTCCCGAACTGTTCCTGACCGGCCCATCAGCCCTGTTTTTGGACAAAATGCCCCGCTTTAAGAAATATATACTTAACAGACTCGTAGTTCTACTAATAGTTATCAACTTATGGGGGTAAATCCTTCAAAATCCGGTGCTTTTATTCATTGCCCACTCACATCTTGGACTATATTTGCCTCCAAATTGATGGATGCTGCGCCACAGTGTTCCAATTTTTAATATAAGGTACTATAAATCAATTACATATAATAAAAATATGTGATTGAAGTGGCGAAGCCATGAATAAAATTTATTGAGATTTGTCAAAGAAGTGGTTGGCCATTTATACCCGGCCAAGATGGGAAAAGAAAGTGAACCAGCTCCTCACCGAGAAAGGATTCGAAAGCTACTGTCCGCTCAATAAAGTAAAACGGAAATGGAGTGACCGGATCAAAGTAGTGGAAGAACCCCTGTTTAAATCTTATGTATTTATCAAAGTGTCGGAAGAAGACCGCATGGAAGTACGGATGACCAGCGGGGCCATCAATTTTGTTTACTGGAATGGGAAGCCCGCAGTGATTAAAGAAAAGGAAATCAGTGCCATCAGGCGTTTCCTGAATGAACATGAATATGTGGAGGCACGTCCCATGGATGTGAAAGTGAATCAGCGTGTCCGCATTATCAACGGAACCTTCATGGACCAGGAAGGAAAAGTGCTGGAGTTAAGACATAAAACAGCCAAAATTGCCATTGACAGCCTGGGCTATATTTTAGTCGCCCATATTGACAGAACTAAGTTAACTTCGGCGCTGCCCGAATGACAGCCTAACCTTATATTTTTTTTGCAGTTCGCTGCGCTTTATTAAAAGATACCTGTAATGAAATTCACCCGGTTTTTATTACTGCTTTCACTCCCCCTTTATTTTATTTCCTGTAAGCCTTTACAAAAGATTCCAAATTACCTGGAAAATGTGAATGATTCCACCGGTAAGGGCGTGGTGAAAGTGGTCGAACTCAAAATTCAGAAAAACGATCTGCTCTCTATACAGATTTTCAGTCTCAGCACACAACCCGACAAAGCGGATATCCTGTATAACCAGCCCACACTCGGCGCTGCCGGTGGTGCCCCCGGATACCTGGTCGATAATAATGGAAATATCGAGCATCACCGCCTGGGGATTATTCATGCAGAAGGATTAACGAAGAAAGAACTGGCTGACGAAGTAAAGCGGAGACTAAAAGAACCGGTGGAAGTGCTGGCCGATCCGACCGTGCTCGTACGGTTTATGAATCTCAAAGTAACCGTGCTGGGAATGGTTGGACAGGAAGGTCCCATTTCAGTACCGGGCGAAAAGCTGAATATTTTTGAAGCGGTCGGACTTGCCGGGGGAATTAATGATTTTGGAAAAAAGAATACGGTCAAAGTGATTCGCGAAACCGATGGACAACGGGAAGTGGGCCTGCTGGACCTAACCTCCCAAAAGGTCTTTGAGTCCCCTTATTATAATCTCGTACAGAACGACCTGGTGATCGTGGAAGCCACCAGCCAGAAACAAACCGAACAGCAGCAGACCAAGATCATGCAGAAGATCACTTTTGCCTTTACGATTGTTACTGCGGTGGCAGCCCTCTCAAATATTTTTATCAGGAACTAATCCTTAATACGAATTTTTATTCCTTATCATGGAAGAAGCTCATATCAATCCGAATTATAATCCCAATAAAAGTGATCTCTCGAGTCTGAGTTTCAGGGATCTTTTTTATAAGTATATCCGGTTTCTCCCCGTTTTTATTTTATCCGTGGCACTGATGCTGCTGGGCGCTTATTTATACCTGCGCTGGACCGTTCCTGTTTATTCAGCGGCCGGCAGCATGATCATCAAGGATGAATCAAAGAACAGGGGAGCGGGGGATAAAGTGGAGGAATTATTCAGCAGCAATAAGGCCCAGAACATCCAGAGTGAAATCGAGATCCTGAAATCCCGTCCGCTGATGCAACGGGTGGTCATGAAACTCAACCTGCAGTTCAGCTATTATGCTATTGGTAAGGTTAAAACCATCAATGTCTATAACCAGGGGCCTTTTCTGATCAGGGCGTTAAGCATCACGGATTCTTCCCAGGCATTTACCTTTAAGATACGTTTTGTCAATGATACCGATTTCCGGATCAATGATGAAGCGACCGTTTATCATTTCGGACAGGAAATTAAAAACCGGTTTGGCAGTTTTGTATTTATAAAAAATGTCGGCCTTCCTGCCTCAAATGCCTATAGCGTACAATGGAGCCCGACTTTCCTGGCGGCCGGGGCCTATGCCTCTACCTTGCAGATCATGCCCAAGACCATCGGAACCGGTATCCTGAATATCAGTATGCGCTGCCCGAATCCGCACCTCGGATCTGCGATTATCAATGCATTGATGGAAGAGTACGGGGCCTATAGCCTGGAGCAGAAAAAACTTTCTTCAGACCAGATACTGGCGTTTATCGGGGGCAGGCTGGTGGATATCGGTACCAAACTGGACAGTGTGCAGCGGATGTACCTGGATTACCAGACCCGCTACAATATGATTGACGCGGATGTCCAATCCTCCTCTTATTTTGGTATTATCAGTGAATCAGATAAAACCATCAATGAACAGAACTTCCGGATTTCAGTGGCCGGGAAACTTGATGAGTACCTGTCGGATAAACAAAATGCCTTTAATAAAATAGTGGTGCCCTCCACCCTTGGACTGGAAGACCCCACCTTAAACGACCTGGTTAACCTTTATAATAAAGTTCAACTGGAACGTAAACAACTGGTGGACGGTAATGTACCGCCCGGTCACCCTCTGGTAAAGGATGCAGACAACCAGATTGAAAAAGTAAGGGTGAGCATCCGGGAAAGCCTCCGCAATATCAACCGGGCATCAGCCGATGTGGTATCGGATGTAAAAAAACGCAGCAACCTGAGTGAAGAACAGTTAAGGGCCATGCCGGTTAAAATAAAAGAACTGGCCGAAATCAAACGCCAGGTGGAAACCTACCAGGACCTGTTTAAACTGTTTACCCAAAAGAAAGAAGAAACAGCGATCTCCAGGGCTTCCAATACACCGAATTCTGAAATCATTGACCGGTCCTATCCACAGGTAAACCCCGTGAAACCAGACAAGCGCTCCATACAAGCTATGGCGATCCTGCTCGGTCTGGCCATTCCCGCCCTTTTCATTTTTGTCAGTGAGGTATTAAACGATAAAGTAACTACCCGCTTCGATATTGAAAAAATCACCCAGGCACCGATTCTTGGTGAAATCGGGCACTCGTATGCCGACAATACACTCGTGGTAAGCAAAACCACCCGGAGCATGGTGGCGGAACAGTTCCGGATTATACGATCGAACCTGCAATATGTCCTGAATAAAAAAGATAAGGCCGTTATTATCACGACCTCTTCATTCAGCGGCGAAGGAAAGTCCTATGTGTCCACGAATATGGGCGCCGTACTGGCCCTGGCAGGTAAACGGACGATTATTCTCGAGTTTGATATACGAAAGCCCAAAGTATTATCCGGACTCGGGCTGTCCAAAGGACCCGGCATCACCAATTACCTGGTGGGTAAAATGACTAACCTGGAAGAATTGATCCGGCCGGTTCCCGAGCATGAAAATCTTTTTGTGCTGGGTTGCGGACCGGTACCGCCCAACCCTTCCGAAATGCTGCTCGATCCCCGGCTGGATGATATGTTCAACTGGCTTAAGAATCATTTTGATATTGTGATCATTGATACGGCACCGGTAGGAATGGTGAGTGATGCGATGACGCTGAGTAAGTTTGCCGATTGTACCCTTTACCTGGTACGCCAGTCCCATACATTTAAAAAACAGATTGCCCTGATCGATGAGTTTTACCAGGCCAATAAACTTCCTAAAGTATCCATCATTATTAATGACGTGAAACTCAAACCCGGTTATGGTTATTACGGGTATGGTCGTTACGGTTACGGGTATGGCTATGGTTATGGCAGTTATTACGAGGAAGAAACAGCACCGGAAAACTTCTTCGAACGGATATTGGCAAAACTGGACATCCGCCGCCTGCTTGGTTTTAAAAAGAAAAAAAGGAAAAATAAGTAAGATTATGCGCGTATTAGTTACCGGCGGTGCCGGATTTATCGGGTCCAACCTGGTGGAGGCGTTGTTAAAAGATGAAAGAGTGACGTTTGTACGGGTGCTGGATAATCTTTCTACTGGTTTTCTGAAGAATATCGAGCCCTATATGACCGATCCCCGGTTCGAATTCCTGGAAGGTGATATCCGTGATTTTGACACCTGTAAAAAAGCCTGCGAAGGAATAGATGCCATCACCCACCAGGCCGCCCTTGGATCTGTGCCCCGTTCGATCAACGATCCCCTGACTTCAAATAATGTAAATATTACCGGGGCGCTCAACGTTTTTACCGCGGCCAAAGAAGCGGGTATTAAACGGGTGGTGTATGCAGCCAGCTCTTCTACCTACGGCGACCATCCCGGTCTGCCCAAAGTGGAAGACAAGATCGGCAATCCCCTCTCTCCCTATGCCGTCACCAAGTATGTCAATGAATTGTATGCCCGTGTATATGCGAGCTTATATCATATGGAATTTGTCGGGCTCCGTTACTTTAATATTTTCGGTCCCCGCCAGAATCCCAACGGTCCTTATGCGGCAGTCATTCCGCTCTTTGCCGAAGCCCTGATCAACCAGAAACCACCTACGATTAACGGGGATGGTTCACATAGCCGTGATTTTACGTTTGTCGCCAATGCCGTTCAGGCCAATATACTTTCCATTTTCACCACCCATGCGGAAGCAGTGAACCAGGTTTACAATATTGCCTGCGGGGAACAAACCTCCCTGCTTGAATTATTCAACGGACTGAATAAAGAAGCCAACACGTCCCTGCAACCGGTATTCGGACCCGAACGTGTCGGTGATGTGAAGCATAGTTTAGCGGATATCTCCAAAGCAAAGAATCTGTTAGGATATTCGCCTTTGGTAACGGTGGAAGACGGACTGAAGTTGACCTTTGGATGGTATAAGAAGAAGTTGGGCATTTAGGTGTTTGGAGAGTTTAGTCGTTTGTCGTTTAGGTGTTTAGCGGAAGTGTCTTATAAATCGAAAACCACCTAAACGATAAACATATCAATGATCCACCTTTCCTCCCTCTCTCCTTTTTCTAAAAAAAAGCGACGGATTGACATAATATTTGCTGGTATTGTATATTGGCGCATAAACCTTAATCCTTATGCATCAATATTCATTTGAGAAGTTAGAAGTCTGGCATCTTTCAAGAAAGTTAGTGGTCAGTATTTACAAAATAACGGCTGCATATCCACCAGAAGAAAAATTCGGAATGACCAGTCAGATGAGAAGAGCGTCTGTTTCAGTCTGCTCCAATATCGCTGAAGGCAGTAGTAGGAAAACAGCAAAAGATCAGGCCGGCTTTTATAACATATCATATAGCAGTTTAATGGAACTGCTTAATCAATTGATCATTTCTGTGGATCTGGGATGGCTTAGTGCAGAAAAACTTTCAGCAATCCGGATTGATATTGAGACTTTGTCTAATAAAATAAATTCACTTCGCAACTCAAGGCTATTATATCAAAAAGCGTAGACTTTTCTTGATTAATCGTTTGTGAATACTAAGAAAATCTTCCGCTAAACGACTAAACAACAAACGACTAAACAACAAACGACTAAACCCTCCAAACGTCTAAACCAACTAAACCTTCTTTCCCATGTCCAGTTCTTCTACAACAACTACTAAAACTATCATCATTACAGGCGGTGCCGGCTTCATCGGCTCCCACGTGGTGCGGCTTTTTGTTACAAAATACCCGCAGTATAAGATCATCAACCTGGATGCACTGACCTATG
This sequence comes from uncultured Chitinophaga sp., assembly GCA_964650455.1. GTDB lineage: Bacteria > Bacteroidota > Bacteroidia > Chitinophagales > Chitinophagaceae > JJ008. The sequence goes on from CAZYTV010000048.1 coordinate 16,136, forward strand.
CAGGGAACCTGGAAAATCTCAGGGATATTGAAAATTCACCGAACTATTTTTTCGAAAAGGCGGATATCCTGGATAAGGACGCGATCGAGCGGATTTTTGTTTTGCACCAGCCCGATGCGGTGATCCACCTGGCCGCAGAGAGTCATGTGGACCGCTCCATTATTTCCCCGCTGGATTTTGTTTATACCAATGTGATCGGTACAGTTAACCTGCTGAATACAGCCCGTCATTTCTGGAAGGACAACTATGACGGCAAACGCTTTTACCATGTATCCACAGATGAGGTGTACGGGGCGCTCGGTGATACCGGCTTCTTTACTGAAGACACCAAATACGATCCGCATTCACCCTACAGTGCGTCCAAAGCCGCCAGTGACCATTTTGTAAGGGCCTATCATGATACCTATGATCTGCCCGTGGTGGTCAGCAACTGTTCCAACAATTACGGTCCCAACCACTTCCCCGAAAAGCTGATTCCCCTCTTTATTAATAATATTATCACGAAAAAACCGCTGCCCGTTTACGGCGATGGTTTATATACCCGTGACTGGCTCTTTGTAAAAGACCATGCCACGGCCATCGACAGCGTGTTTCATCAGGGAAAGAACGGGCAGACCTATAATATCGGCGGCTTCAACGAATGGCGGAATATCGACCTCGTGAAACTGCTGTGCAAGCAAATGGATGAGAAACTGGGTAATGCACCCGGCACCAGCGAAGTCCTGATCACCTATGTAAAGGACAGACCCGGTCACGACCGCCGTTATGCCATTGATGCCACCAAGATCAACAAGGAACTGGGCTGGGCCCCTTCCGTAACTTTCGAAGAAGGCCTCTCCCTTACGATCGACTGGTACCTGAACAATACCGAATGGCTGAAAAACGTTACCAGCGGCGCATATCAGCATTATTATGAGGAACAGTATAAAGACAGAAACTGATTAAATGTTTAGTCGTTTAGTTGTTTGTCGTTTAGTCGTTTAGGCGTTTAGATCGTGCTTTGATGATCTTCCTCTAAACAACAAACAACTAAACAACAAACAACAAACGCCTAAACGACAAACGCCTAAACGACTAAACCCTTACCATGAAAGGAATCATTCTCGCCGGTGGCTCAGGTACACGTTTGTACCCCATCACCAAAGCCATTTCCAAACAACTGATGCCCATCTACGACAAACCGATGATTTATTATCCGTTGTCGGTGCTGATGATGGCTGGTATCCGTGAAATATTAATTATAACAACCCCGGAAGATAACCCTTCCTTTCAGCGCCTCCTGGGTGATGGTAGTAAAGTGGGTTGCCGTTTTGAATACGCGATCCAGGAAGTGCCCAACGGACTGGCCCAGGCATTTGTGATCGGTGAGGAATTTATCGGCGATGATAAAGTCGCGCTGGTACTCGGGGATAATATATTCTATGGTACCCGGATGGGTAAACAACTGAAGGACCTTTCGAATGTGGCAGGCGGATATGTGTTTGCCTACCAGGTAGCTGATCCCGAGCGTTACGGCGTGGTGGAATTTGATGAGCACTACAATGCCCTGAGTATTGAAGAAAAACCGGCTAAACCCAAATCCAATTTTGCGGTACCTGGTTTGTACTTCTATGATAACAGTGTGGTAAAGATCGCGAAGGAATTAAAACCATCTCCCCGCGGAGAATATGAGATCACCGATGTGAATAAGGAATACCTCCGCCGCGGTGACCTGAAAGTGGCGCTGCTCGACCGGGGTACTGCCTGGCTCGATACCGGGACCTTTGATTCCTTAAGTGATGCCAGTGAATTTGTACGCGTGATTGAAAAGAGACAGGGGAATAAGATCGGTTGTATCGAAGAGATCGCTTTCCGGAATGGTTTCATTAACCGTGAACAACTGGATGCGATTGCCGTGGAACTGGCTAAAAGCGGATACGGGGAATACCTGAAACGCATCATCTAAAAAGTAAGGAAATGAAAATAGCAGTAGTAGGAACAGGTTATGTAGGATTAGTGAGTGGTACCTGTTTCGCGGATACAGGCAATGATGTTACCTGTATTGATATCGACGAGAATAAAGTAAGTAAACTCAGTGCCGGTGAGATCACGATCTATGAGCCGGGACTGGAAAAGGTTTTTTCGAGAAATATAAAAGAAAGCCGCCTTCACTTTACCACTTCCCTGGAAGAGGGTATAGCAGGTGCCGAAATTATCTTCCTGGCCCTGCCCACACCTCCGGGTGAGGATGGCAGTGCTGATCTCAAATATATTCTGGGCGTGGCGGCTGACCTGGGCAAACTCCTGAAGCCCGGCGATTACAAAGTGATCGTGGATAAAAGCACCGTACCGGTAGGCACCGCGGAAAAAGTAAGGGATCATATTAATACCAGCGCCACACAGGACATTGCGGATTGCTTTGATGTAGTGAGTAACCCTGAATTTTTACGCGAAGGAGCCGCTGTGGAAGATTTTATGAAGCCCGACCGCGTGGTGATCGGCAGCAGTTCAGAGAAAGCACGCAAAATCATGCAGCAATTGTATGAGCCCTATGTCCGGCAAGGCAACCCCATCCTGTTTATGGATGAGAAAAGTGCCGAGCTGACCAAGTATGCGGCCAATAGTTTTCTCGCGGCCAAGATCTCTTTCATGAATGAGATCGCTGTACTCTGCGAAAAGCTCGGTGCCGATGTGGATATGGTACGCCGTGGTATCGGTACTGATTTCCGGATCGGTAAACATTTTCTTTATCCCGGTCTCGGATATGGCGGTAGCTGTTTCCCGAAAGATGTGCAGGCCCTGGCCAGATCAGCGGCGGACGCAGCGTATGATTTTAAGATACTGAATGCGGTGATGAATGTAAATGCCGGGCAAAAGACATTTTTCTTTGAAAAAATCAGCCGCTATTATGGCCAGCAACTGGCCGGCAAAAAATTTGCCGTATGGGGTCTGGCTTTTAAACCCAATACGGATGATATCCGCGAAGCCCCGGCCCTGGAAATAATCACCCGGCTGACAGAAATGGGGGCCACGGTTACTGCATTTGATCCGGAAGCCATGCCGAATGTGAAAAAAGAATTCAAAGGAGAACTGGCCTATGCGGATAACCAGTATGCAGCCCTCCTGGGAGCCGATGCCCTGGTGATCTGTACGGAGTGGAATGAATTCCGTACTCCCGACTTTTCAAGAATCGCCAGCCAGTTAAAAAGTAAAGTGATTTTTGATGGCCGTAACCTGTACGATACGCTTCAGATGAAATCGTTGGGCTTCTATTATGAAAGCATCGGCAGACCCATTAAATGAACACGGAGAACCGTTCCTGAATCCAATAAAAATTGAAGAATAGAATTACCAGGGTTTTTGCCTGGCTGTTCATCCTGCTCTTACTTGTTTTTTTCATGTTCAATTCATCTCCCAGGGTCACAAAGGAGGATGAAAAATTCCTGCTGGCCTTCCTGAAGGAATGGACGATTGAGCTTGACAAAAAGCAAATACACGGGAGCCAGGAAAATGAAGTAGCCTATATATCCAGGGTGCAGGACAGTGTCCTCAGCAGCATCAGTCACTTTACGATACCCTTCGACAGTGCCGGGAATGTTCAGTGTTATTATACAACACGAAAAGGGCTCTGTTTCGACCGGGCCCTGCTGCTGGAAAAATTCTGCCAGTTGGCCGGCTTTGAAGTCCGGCATCTTTATATCTTCTTCAACGGAAGAGGGCAAAAGCCTGAGCGAAGTGATTTTTTCCATAAAGGACTTCATTCTCATGCCATGTTTGAAGTTAAAACCAGCAGGGGTTGGATGGCGGTGGGGACCAACAGTAACTGGCTGGGACAGGATATGGAAGGAAATCCATTAACCCTGGGTGGGATCCGGAGCCGGCTGGAGCAACAAAAATTGCAGTTGCAAAAAAGATTTACCGTGGGGGCTCCTTTTTATCATACCCTTATACGAAAAGACGCATTCCGGTTTGTCTATGGCATTTATTCCAGGCATGGTCAGTTCCTGAAATCAAGACCCCTGGAACCCCTGCTGAATACACTCGGACTGAAAAGCAGGCTCCCGGATTATAATATCGGGATGCTGTTTTCCAATTTCTGATCAAAAGCGATTAAACGTTGTTCTATATAATTCATACAGCATGAAAAGGATTTTAATTACCGGGGCGGCAGGTTTCCTGGGCTCCCATCTCTGCGATAAATTTATCGGGAAAGGATATGAAGTCATCGGGATGGATAACCTGATCACCGGTAACCTGAAGAATATTGAACATTTGTTTCCGGAGAAACAGTTCAGTTTTTATCATCATGATGTCAGCCGTTTTATCCATATTCCCGGGGAACTGGACTACATCCTGCACTTTGCCTCACCCGCGAGCCCGATTGATTACCTGAAAATTCCGATCCAGACCCTGAAAGTCGGATCCCTGGGCACGCACAACTGCCTGGGACTTGCCTTAAATAAAAAAGCCCGGATCCTGGTGGCCAGCACGCGCCCGGACGAATCGGCGCGCTTTCTCAGAGA
>CAZYTV010000049.1:0-20385 GCA_964650455.1 uncultured Chitinophaga sp.
CCCAGGCCGCTGGTGTTGACGAAATGGAGCGAAATCAGGCCGGCTTTCACAATCGCATCAAGATTTTTTTGTGTGCCGGCAGCATACTGCACATGCCCGTCGATCAGTTGCGGTCCTTCTGCATCCACACTTTCGGCATGGGGAGCAACTATATTAGCAGAAATATCACCTACGATCTCCAGTACCTTATCATAACTGTCCATGGCATCTTCAAAGTCAACCGGTGCATAGTCATACCGTTCATGTTCGGTATAGTTTCTTTCTTTCAGTGCCACAATTTTCTGCATCAGGGGATGCGTGAGATGAAATTTCAGCTCAGCGGTATCCGTATAAAAATTAGCCATGTCAACAGATTTATGAATAATTGAATGAGGCGGTTCGCCCTACCTGTTATTCTTTTTGTAGTATTTAATCATCTTCGGAATGTTCGTTTCCAGGTTGCCTTGTATCACATAGTCCGCCTGTTTATTGATCGGTGCGTTGGCATCATTATTAATGGAAATGACCATGGCCGTGTCCTGCATACCGGCAATATGCTGGATCTGACCGGAGATGCCGCAGGCGATATAGAGTTTGGGCCGGACGGTGATCCCGGTCTGACCGATCTGTCTTTCCTTATCGGTGAAGCCTGCATCCACGGCCGCTCTTGAAGCACCTACTTCAGCCCCGATGGCATGGGCCAGTTCGTAGAGCAGGTTAAAATTTTCTTTTGATCCCACTCCATATCCGCCGGCAATAATGATGGAGGAATTTTTAAGATTCACTTTCGATGTTTCGATATGCCGTTCAATGATCTTTACCACCAGGTCTTCATCGCGGAGGTATTGACTGATATCCAGTCGTATGACTTCCGCTTTATGGGTTTCAGAAATGGTTTCCTTTTTCATCACCCCTTCCCGTACTGTAGCCATCTGCGGACGGTTATCGGGATTCACGATCGTGGCCACAATATTTCCTCCAAAAGCAGGACGGATCTGGTACAGCAGGTTCTCGTATTTTTTACCGGCTTTCTTGTCTTCGTAGTCGCCGATCTCGAGATTGGTGCAATCGGCAGTAAGTCCGCTGGTGAGCGAGGATGAAATGCGCGGGCCGAGGTCGCGGCCAATGGACGTGGCTCCCATTAACACGATCTGTGGCTTTGTTTCCTTAAATAAACCAACCGCCACTGCTGTATGCGGGAGGGTGGTGTACGGATAAAGCCGTTTATCATCCGCCATATAAATGATATCTACCCCGTAACGGCTGATTTCTTTTTCCAGTCCGGCCAGTCCTTCCCCCAATACCAGTGCTTCCAGTTTACAGTTTAATTGATTGGCCAGCGACCGGCCCTTGGTCAGTAATTCATAACTCACGTCCTGAATCATTCCATCTTCAAATTCGCAGTAAACGCAAACATTATTCATGGTGCAGTTTTTTCCTTGGTTGTTTGGGTTAGCCGATCGTATGCTGACTGATCAGTTCCTGCATCAGCCATTCGATATCGGTATCATCCGTGCTGAGGACTTTCGATTCCTTTGCCTGGAATACAATATTCTCCACCTGTCTCACCTTGGTGGGTGATCCTCCCAGTCCCAGTTGTTCCAGATCGCTGTTCACATCCTTGGCACACCATTCTGTAATACTGAGATTGGAATTTTCGCTGTGCGTGGCCAGGTAATCATCCGCCGTACTGTGCCGTTCAGACAGTGTAGTGGCCCTTTTAAATTTCATTAATCGTTTGGCATTGCGTGGCCGGCATTCAGGGGCTGTGCTATGGGCGGTGATCAAAACGGGCAGGCTGCATTCCACCACTTCAACTCCCCTTTCCAAACGGCGCTTAATACGAATAGTTCTGTGTTCGAGTGAAATGATTTCTTCCGCATAGGTTACCTGGGGTATACCCAGTTTGTCGGCCACCTGGGGTCCTACCTGGGCGGTATCTCCGTCAATCGCCTGCCGGCCGGCCAGGATCAGGTCGGGTACACCGATCTTCCGGACAGCACAGGAAAGTGCATAGGAAGTAGCCAGTGTATCGGAGCCGGCAAAGGCTTTATCCGTTAAAAGCACACCCGCATCAGCGCCGCGGTACATCCCCTCACGCAGGATCTCAGCGGCCCTGACGGGCCCCATGGTCAGCAGCGTAATCTGTGTATCGGGGTACTTGTCTTTGATCTCCAGGGCCAGCTCGAGTGCATTCAGATCTTCGGGGTTAAAAATAGCAGGCAAGGCCGCCCGGTTCACCGTACCATCGGCCTTCATTGCGTCTTTGCCGACATTCCGGGTATCCGGAACCTGTTTGGCTAATACAATGATTTTATACATGTCCCAGTAAGGTTGATGAGAAAGTACAAACCTTGGAAATCCGGGAGTGGGAAAAGCTGATGAAAATCAGGGATGAGAATGTTTTAGCACCAGAAAGAGACCCAGGAAGGCAAAAGTCAAAATTCAAAAGTAAAAAAAGCCTGAAGAGGCAGGTTTCCTGCTGGTTAGTAATAGCCTAATGAAACAAATAAAAAGGGCTATCCCCGCTATAGTTCACCATTTTGAATTTTTACTTTTGACTTTTGAATTATCGCACGATCCTCCAATAAAAAAAGCTGTACCACTTTAGTACAGCCCTTTTGACTTTTTACTTTTGAATTCTGACTTTTTCTTACATTTTCTCAATCACCGCATTCGTCACTCCCGTAAAACTGAATCCGCCATCATGGAAGAGATTTTGCATGGTGACAAAGCGGGTCATATCGCTGAAAAGTGTGACGGTATAGTTTGCACAATCTTCTCCGGAGGCATTCCCCAGGGGACTCATCTTTTCCGCATAGGTGATAAAGCCGTCAAATCCTTTTACACCGCTGCCGGCTGTGGTGCGGGTGGGTGACTGCGAGATGGTATTGATCCTTACTTTATTTCTTACTCCGTAATGATAACCAAAATTACGGGTGATGCTTTCGAGCAGGGCTTTGGCATCGGCCATCTCATTGTAATCCGGGAATACCCGCTGGGCGGCAATATAGGTCAGGGCCACCACGCTGCCCCATTCACTGATCGCGTCCATATTCCAGGCAGTATGCAGCAGTTTATGCAGACTCATTGCAGAAATATCAAGCGTCTTGTGATTATGTGTATAACTGATCTCGGTATAATGATGGCCTTTCCGCATGTTGATGCTCATACCCACTGAATGGAGAATAAAATCAATCTTGCCGCCAAAATGAGTCATCGATTCTTTTAATAAATGCCTGAGGTCATCGAGAAGAGTAACATCCGCTCCGATCACCGGCGCATTACCACAGAGCTCAGACAGTTTATTGATCTCACCCATCCGCAGGGCAACCGGTGCATTGGTCAATACGATCTGTGCACCCTGCTCGTAACATTTTAAAGCCGTCTTCCAGGCAATGGAATTCTCATCCAGGGCCCCGAATATGATACCTTTCTTTCCTTTCAGTAAGTGATTCGACATAACGATTGGTTTTATGGCGGTAAAAATAAGGAGATATGCGGATTGGCCCTAAAATATTGATCTTGTACAGCACAGCATTCAGGCCCCGGGTAAAACTAACCTGATTCCGAAAACAAGGAGGAAGGTATAGAGAAACACAACGACAAACATCACGGCCATAAATCCAAAAAACCGTTGCAGGGATTGGCGTGGATTCAATTTAACCTGCAACCATTTATACAACAGGAAAAGCGGCAGCAGGGAGAGCAGGATCAATCCCATAACCATCAGTGATTTCATTTTCATCCTGATTTTTTGAATTTTTGTTTAAGAAAACAGGCCTAAAAATTGCCCGGTCAATGGTAAAATAAACAAGTAATCCTATATTAGCCGGAAGAAATCAGACAATCCTGATTTTTTTTCAATTTATGAGTATCCGATCTATAATAACCGGGTCCGGTTGCTTTATACCACCGATGGTTAAAACAAACCAGGACTTTGCCATTCAGACATTTTACAATGAAGATGCCAGCCGGATTGAAACACCCACTGAAGATATCGTCACCAAATTCCAGGATATAACCGGTATTGAAGAAAGACGTTATGCGGCAGAGGAAATGAATTCCTCCGATATGGCCACCATTGCCGCCCGCCTTGCCATTGAAGACAGCGGGGTGAATCCGGAAGAACTGGACCAGATCATTGTAGCCCAGAACTTCGGGAATGTCATCAAACATACAATCCAGACAGATGTACTGCCGGCACTGGCTTCCAGGGTCAAACACGACCTTGGTATAAAAAATCCCAACTGCGTGGCCTATGATATTCTCTTTGGTTGCCCGGGATGGGTACAGGGCGTTATCCAGGCCGATACCTATTTCAGAGCCGGGGCTGCCAAAAAAGCACTGGTGATCGGCACCGAAACCCTGAGCCGCGTGATCGATGTGTATGACCGCGACAGTATGATCTTCTCGGATGGTGCGGGTGCCACCATACTTGAAGCGAAAGAAGTGGATGAAAAAGGGCCCGGTATTCTCTCGTGGAGCGTACAGAGTCATTGCCTGGATGAAGCCTATTACCTGTACCTGGGGAAAAGCAATTTCCCCGGCAGTGATCCCCGGGTCCGCTATATCAAAATGAAAGGCCGCAAAGTCTATGAATATGCCATGCAGCATGTACCGGCAGCGATGAAAGATTGCCTGGATAAAGCCGGGGTCTCTATCACCGGTGTAAAAAAGATCTTTATCCACCAGGCCAATGAAAAAATGGATGAGGGAATTGTCCGCCGGTTATTCAAACTTTATAATATTAAAGAGATCCCTGAACATATCATGCCCATGAGTATCCATAAACTCGGCAATAGTTCGGTAGCCACTATTCCCACTTTATTTGATATGGTCAAAAAAGGACTTTGGGATAACCATGACGTGGAAACCGGCGATATCGTTTTGTTTGCATCCGTAGGCGCGGGGATGAATATAAACGCGATCTGCTACCGGATGTAAGGATCAGCCGGACCGCACTTCCCCCCGTTTCCATTATCTTCGCAGCTATTAAAAGCAGCAAGCGAACATGACGATTTCCTATAAATGGCTGAGTGAATATTTACCCGTAACGGTAGACCCTGAGCGACTGAACCGTATCCTCACCTCTATCGGCCTGGAGGTAGAAAGCATGCAACCCTATGAAGAAGTAAAAGGAGGGTTGAAAGGCCTCGTGATCGGGGAAGTACTGCATACCGAGAAACATCCCAATGCCGATAAATTAACCCTGACCAAAGTAAATACCGGTGCTGCTGAACCGCTTCAAATCGTATGCGGTGCGCCGAATGTGGCTGCCGGCCAGAAAGTAGTGGTTGCCACAGTGGGCACAACGATTTATCCCTCAGCGGGTGATCCGCTGACGATGAAAGTGGCTAAGATCCGCAGCGTGGAAAGTTATGGGATGATCCGCGCGGAAGATGAAGTGGGCCTCGGTACCTCTCATGCCGGCATTATGATCTTACCCGCAGAGGCGAAAGTGGGTACACCCGCTGCCGATTATTTTCAACCGTATGAGGATATTATTTATGAAATCGGACTTACCCCCAACCGGATGGATGCCATGAGTCACTGGGGGGTGGCCCGGGATGTATGTGCTTATTTAAGTCACCACGACAAAAAAGACCTCAGGCCTAAACTCCCACACAGCAATGGGGTGAAAGCGGACTCACTCTCCTTTCCGATCGAAGTAAAGATTGAAAATGAAGCAGCCTGCCCCCGTTATTCAGGTATCAGTATTGATAAAATTACTATCGCGGAATCACCAAACTGGCTGAAGCAGAAACTGAAAGCCATCGGCCTGCGCCCCATTAACAATATTGTGGATATCACCAATTATATCCAGCACGAAACCGGTCAGCCCCTGCACGCTTTTGATGCCGACCTGATCGGTGGCCGCAAAGTGATCGTAAAAAACTTACCGGAGGGTACAAGGTTTGTGACCCTTGATGAAAAAGAAAGAGCGTTGAGTGCCGATGACCTGATGATCTGTGATGAACAGGGAGGCCTGTGTATTGCCGGGGTATTTGGGGGGCTGCACAGCGGGGTTACTGAAAAAACAAAAACGATATTCCTGGAGAGTGCCTTCTTCGAAGGAATTGGTTTACGTAAAACCTCCTTCCGGCATAACCTGCGTACGGATGCGGCCAGCCGCTTTGAAAAAGGAACGGATATATCCGCTACCGTCAATGTGCTGAAACGAGCCGCCCTGCTGATCAAAGAAATCTGCGGTGGAGAATTTGCATCAGAAATCGTGGATATTTATCCAAAGAAGAAAGACAAGTCCGATGTCCAGATAAAATGGCATTACATTAAAAAACTAAGCGGCAAAAACTATCATCCCGACAGTGTCAAGAATATACTTTCCAGTTTAGGATTTGAGATGCTCAAAGAAGGGATCGATGAACTACGGGTGGCCGTACCTTATCACAAACCGGATATCAGCCTGCCAGCCGATATTGTAGAAGAGATTGTACGGATTGACGGCCTGGATAATATTGAGATTCCGGAAGCAATCACCATCACCCCGGCTGTGGAAGAAAATTATGCACGGGAAGTGGTGAAGGAAAAAACGGCCAATTACCTGGTGGGTCTGGGTTATCACGAAATGATGACCAACTCCATTACCAATGCCGCTTATTTTTCGGCAGAAGAACTGGAAACCATGGTGACGATGAAGAACAGCCTGAGTGCTGAACTCAACATCCTTCGCCAATCACTTTTTGAAACCGCCCTGGAAGTAGTGGCGCATAACCTGAATCATAAAAATAATTCCCTTCGTTTATTCGAATTCGGAAAGGCATACAGCACGTCAGGCCCCGGCAAATACACAGAAACCGAACAGCTTTGTATCCTCCTTTCCGGTAATTCAAGGGAAGATGAGTGGAAACAAAAAGCGGTAGCTGTTGATTTCTATGCACTCAAAGGAACGGTGGAAGCCGTTTTACGAGGACTGGGTGTGCAGGCCGATAGCCTGGAGGCCATGGAAGTACCCAAGCTGGAAAATCATATCGTATACAAAATAAATAACCAGGTCGTTGCGGGTGCGGGCCAGGTCAGCAAAGCGGTGCTGGATAAGTTCGGCATCAGGCAACCAGTATTTTATGCCGGTCTGAACTGGGAATTAGTTTCGGCGCTGGCTGCCAGTCAACATCCGAAGATCCGGGAAATCTCCAGGTATCCGGCTGTACAGAGGGACCTGGCGATGATTGTGCCCAGGGAACTGGCCTGGCAGGAGGTGGAGAAATCCGTGCAAAAGATCCGGCTGGACAAACTCCGGGACATCAAACTCTTTGATATATTCGAGAGTGAGAAACTGGGCACAGGGAAAAAATCACTGGCCGTCAACTTTACATTCCTGGATGAGGAAAAAACGCTCACTGATAAAGAAATAGATGGGTGGATGAACAAGATCATGGGGACCCTCGAAAAAGATTTACAGGCTGAAATCAGAAAATGAATACAACCGAAGAACAGTTGAAACGGATACAGGACAAGCTGCAGCAATTGCTGAAGCAGCATGTGACTGTACGTAAGGAAAATGAAAAACTGAAAGAGGACCTTGGAGCCGCCCGGGAAAAATTATCCCTGCAACAGAAAAATGCGGATGAACTGAAGCAACAGGTAAGTGTGCTGAAAATGAATGCCGGGGGAATGAATGATCCGGATAAGAAGGAGCTGGAGAAAAAAATTAACAGCTACCTCAGGGAGATAGACCGCTGTATAGCCTTACTGGGTGAATAATCAGATCCGCTTGACCAGGTTCATTTTCATTTCATCCTCCCCATGTGAAAGTTCCAGGGTGTAACGGCCATACGGCAGGTCATTCAACCCCGTCCAGGTCAGTTCTTCCATATCCCGGAAAATTTTTCTTTCGATGGTGCGGCAAACAGAACCGGTGTCGTCTTTTAATACACCGCGCAAAGGGTAAAACCCTTTGATGGCCGTTAATTGCAACTGTAATGCATCAATAAAAATTGATGACTTAACTTTAGCGAACATGGGGAAATGTTTTGGTTCGTTATCCTTTCCCACGGTGGCCTTTAACCTCTTAGTTTTCAGGAGGGTATACGGTGTTCGTTATAAGGTTCCGAAAGTAATAAAACAATTTTGAAATTGCAAGCACATGGATGATTTAATTCTGATATCGGCCCTGATCGGCGACCGTACCTACCGGATCAAGATTGAACCCAGGGATGAGGAAATGGTCCGGAGAACCCTCAAAACCATCAATGAAAAGATCCTGGAATTCAAAACGGAATTTGCCGGAAAGGATATGCAGGATTATATCGCTATGGTCATAATCTGGCTGGCTACCGAAATGCAGTCGGCCCCATCCGGGTACCTGCAATCGGACGAGCTGAAGGGGCAATTGGATCAGATTGAGAAAGCGCTGGATTCGACAGAAAAAGACTTGAGGCGAGAGGCGAGAGGCTAGAAGCTAGAAGCGAGAGGGAGAGAACCCCTTTTAACTTCTTGATTCTTGCCTCTACCTTCTCGCCTCTCGCTTCTAGCTATTTAATAATCTCGCTTAACTTCTTCTCCAACTCCTCCCCACTTTTATTCTTTGCCATGATCTTTCCGTCGGGGTCACGCATCATCTTCTGCGGAGTGGCTTTAATGCCATACTATTTGACGACTGCATTAGCCCAATATTTCAAGTCACTTAACTGTTTCCATTCCCGGTGATCATTGTGAAGTGCTGTCATCCTTTTCTATTACTCCCAGGCACGTCGCAGCCACACACCGATGATATGAAAATTGCGGTCTTTGTACTTGTTGAAAACTTTCACCACATTGGGGTTTTCGGCCCTGCAGGGACCGCACCAGCTTGCCCAGAAATCCACCAGCACATAACGGCCACGCAGCGAGGAAAGGGACACCGGCTGATCCAGGGTATCGTTCTGAGTGAAGTCTGGTGCTGTTTTACCAATACCGGTTGTTTTAGCGATTTCCAGCGCTTCACGAAAGTCTGTTGCAGAGGGATAATCCTTGTTTTTCTGTGACAGCGCAAGGTACAAGGGTTCCACTTTGTCCGCATTAATATCCCATCCCGCATATTGTTTCAGGGCATAGAGTGCCAGCGGAGATGCCGGATTGGCTTTCACAAATCCGCCAAATACTTTTTCATTTTTTTCCTTATCCAGTGCATCGATCTCTTCTTCCGCTTTGTTCTGGTTAACCAGGTCTTTGGCTTTCCCGAATTCGCGGTATTTCTCGATCAGGGGTTTCATTTTTTCCTCAAAGGGCTTTTCCTCTTTACGCAATTTTGCATAGGTTTTATGCACGGCTGACCCTTTTACCGTGATATTGCTGAAGGAATCCACAGCAGATACTTTGATTTTTCCCGGTTGTATAAACACAGCAGCCAGATCGCGGCCAGCCACCATGGGCACTTTTACCCCCTTTTCATCGATTTTATATTTTACACGTAAACGGGCCAAAGCTGGCTCCCCCAGTTGTCCTTTAAAACGGTAGCTGCCTTCATTGACCGCAGTACTGTCGGTTTTCCACTCCCCGCCAGACTGGTACTGCAGGTACACCATTTCAGGCTGGAATTTCAGGTTTTTTAATTTACCGTTAAGCTGAAAAGGCTTTCCCGTGTCCTGGGCAGTAGCCAGCAGGGGAAGGCAAAAAAGAAGATAAAATCCGTATTTCATTCATGCTGATTTAAGCCCCCAAATTACGGCTTTACTGAATTTCGACCATCATCCTTACACCAGCGGCAATCAGTTCCCTGTCTCCAATTCCAGATTTCCTGTATTTCACCGGGTTTTGTATCTTCGCTGATTACATATCCTCCTGAATTACAAGGAGGGTATACGTGTCAAAAAACCGCATTGTGCATCATTTAAACAAAAAACCGAATGGATCCGAATATAATTCCCGTCATTATTGGTGCAGTGGGCCTTGGACTGGGCCTCCTGTTGGGTAAGTTCATCTTTGCCAAAAACACCCGCAAACAAATCGAGGAAGCTGAGTTACAATCGCAGACAATTCTGAAAGAAGCCGAACTAAGGGCTGAAACCATCCGCAAGGAAAAAGAACTGGAAGCGAAAGAAAAAGCGGTGCAGCTGAAATCCGCGCATGATAAAGAAGTTTTCGAAAAAAACAAGAAGATCAATGATTCCGAAAACCGGATTCGCCAGAAAGAGCAAACGATCAATCAGAAAGAAGGAAATCTCGATAAACAGATCAAGGAAAACGAAGCGATTAAGGAAAACCTGAACCGCCAGATCGAACTGATCAATATCAAAAGAACCGAACTGGAAAAACACCAGGAAGAGCATATCCGCCGGCTGGAAAAAATTTCCAACCTGTCCGCTGATGATGCCCGCAACCAACTGATCGAAAGCCTGAAACATGAAGCACAGTCGCAGGCCATGGTGCTGCAGCAGGAAATCATTGAAGACGCTAAACTGAAAGCCAATAAAGAAGCCCGTAAGATCATCATCCAGACGATTCAGCGTACCGCTGCTGAACAGGCTATTGAGAATTCAATTACTGTTTTCAACCTGGAAAGTGACGAAATAAAAGGACAGATCATTGGTCGTGAAGGACGGAATATCCGTGCCATAGAAGCGGCTACCGGTGTTGATCTTATCGTGGATGATACACCTGAGGCGATTCTTTTATCCAGCTTCGACCCCCTTCGCCGGGAGATTGCCCGCCTGAGCTTACAACGACTGGTGGCTGATGGACGTATCCACCCCGCCCGTATCGAAGAAGTGGTGGAAAAGACTAAAAAACAAATAGAAGAGCAGGTCATGGAGATCGGTGAGCGGACAGTGATCGAACTCGGTATTCACGGTCTGCATAAGGAACTGGTACGGATGGTGGGACGGATGCGTTTCCGCTCCTCCTATGGTCAGAACCTGCTGATGCATAGCCGTGAGACGGCCAATCTTTGCGCTACGATGGCTGCGGAACTGGGACTGAACCCCAAGCTGGCCAAACGGGCCGGACTGCTCCATGATATTGGAAAAGTACCCGATGAGGAAAGTGAACTGAGCCACGCATTGCTGGGTGCAAAACTGGCTGAAAAATATGGGGAAAACCCTGCCGTGGTCAATGCCATTGGTGCCCACCACGATGAAATGGAAATGCAATATGTGATCTCCCCCATCATCCAGGCCTGTGACGCCATCAGTGGCGCCCGTCCCGGTGCCCGTCGTGAGATCATGCAGCAGTATATTCAGCGGATTAAAGACCTGGAAAACCTGGCTATGGCCTACAATGGTGTGGAAAAAGCCTATGCCATCCAGGCAGGACGTGAACTCCGGGTCATCGTGGAGGCCGATAAAGTATCCGACCAGGATTCTGACCGTCTTTCCTTCGAGATCGCCCAGAAAATCCAGACCGAAATGACCTTCCCCGGACAGATCAAAGTGACAGTAATCCGGGAGAAAAGAGCAGTGAATGTTGCGAGATAAAGGTTTGAAAATTAACAGGTTGAAAGGTTAAAAGGGAATTACTTTAGCAGGCTTGATTATTGGAATTTGATGCTTTTTTGTCTCTTGGCATCTTGTTTCTTGTAATTTTTCATAGATAATCACCGGTTATTTGGTATTTCCCCTGCATCCTCTTACCTTTGCCCTCCCTAAAAATCAGGATTATGAACGCTATCGAATATGTACATGAGCAGTTGTCTGGCAAGAAAGATTTTCCCGCTTTCAAGGCCGGCGACAATATTACCGTGAACTACAAGATCATTGAGGGTAATAAAGAGAGGATCCAGTCTTTCAAAGGCGATGTGATCAAAAAACAGGGAACTGGTCATACAGCCAGCTTTACCGTTCGTAAGATTTCTGACGGAGTGGGTGTTGAAAGGGTATTTCCTTTCTATTCTCCCAATATCGAGTCCATCGAAATCAACAAAACCGGTCACGTTCGCCGTGCGAAACTGTTTTATCAGCGTAGCCGTAGCGGAAAAAGTGCCAGGATTCGTGAAAAGAGAATGGCCGTTGCACTGGCCGCTCCAAAAGCTTAGTAAAAACATCAAGATATTTCCCAAAAGCCCTGAATTGATCGGGGCTTTTTTATGGAACAGCCTCTTTTCTTCAATTATTATTCCTGTTTTTTTAAGTAGTTACTATCTTTGAATTCTAATTAAGTCAGATTATGATACAACCTACATTACTGGGTATGCTGGGCACCAACGAAATCATCATCATCCTGGTGATCGTACTCCTGTTGTTCGGAGGACGTAAAATTCCCGAACTGATGCGTGGTTTAGGCAAGGGTGTGCGTGAATTCAATGATGCGAAGAGCAATGTGAAAAGGGAAATCGAAGAAAGCGCCACTGACGTGAAAAACTCTGTAAAAGAGTAATTCACTGTCTTTTATTTAACTTCCTATAAAGCAATTGCTTTTGTTTGAATACTCTTCCATTGAGCACTACCATGCCCGATTGCAGGAAGCAGCGGTGACATGCGTACAGGCTGTAGAACATTACCTTCGTCAGATCGAATCCAACCGGCATCTGAATGCATTTACCGAAGTGTATGCAGAAGAAGCCCTGACCAAAGCACATCAACTGGACCAGCAGCGTGCTGCGGGACAGCCGATGGGAAAACTCCATGGCGTGATAATCGGTCTCAAGGATGTGATCTGCTATAAAGATCATACGCTGACTGCCGCCTCCGGCATCCTCAACGGTTTTAAATCGGTTTATTCTGCCACTGCGGTAGAACGGCTCTTACTGGAAGAAGCGATCATCATCGGCAATCTCAACTGTGATGAGTTTGCCATGGGTTCCACCAATGAAAATTCGGTCTATGGAAAAGTGCTGAATGCCCGTGATGAAAGCCGGGTACCCGGTGGTTCTTCCGGTGGTTCGGCAGTAGCCGTTCAGGCCGGTCTCTGTATGCTCTCCCTGGGCAGCGATACCGGTGGCAGTGTACGTCAGCCGGCTGATTTCTGTGGCATCATCGGTCTGAAACCGACTTATGGGCGCATTTCCCGGTATGGACTGATTGCCTACGCCTCCTCCTTTGACCAGATCGGCATTTTCGGCACCAGCATTCCGGATGTGGCCCTGCTATTGGAGATCATGGCCGGTGCTGATGAATTTGACAGTACGGTTTCACACCAGGCAGTCCCAGCCTACAGCAAAGAACTGGATACCACAAAAAAATACCGGATTGCCTGGTTTGAAGAAGCCCTGAATCATCCGAGCCTGGATCCGGAAATTGCAGCAGGGATCCTTCAGCAACTCGGAAAGATGGAGACGGCGGGGCATACCGTGAACCCCGAAAAATTTGACCTGCTCGATTATATTGTTCCGGCCTATTATGTACTGACCACCGCCGAAGCCTCTTCGAATCTTTCCCGTTATGACGGGATCAAATTCGGGCACCGGACCGCCGTAAAAGAAGCCGATCTCACTGATTTTTATAAACTCACCCGTTCTGAAGGATTTGGAAAAGAAGTAAAACGCCGGATTATGCTGGGGACTTTTGTACTCAGTGCCGGTTATTTCGATGCTTATTATACCCGGGCCCAGCAGGTAAGGCAACTGCTTTGCCGGAAAATGGAGGAACTTTTCAAATCTTATGATTTTATTATCATGCCCACTTCCCCTGTTACTGCGTTCAAAACCGGGGAGAAAATGGAGGACCCGATAGCGATGTATCTCGCTGATATCTATACAGTCATGGCAAACCTGGTCGGTTGCCCGGCCATTTCCCTCCCGCTGTTTACCCATAGCAATGGGATGCCTTTTGGCCTGCAGCTTATGGCAAACCGCTTTGATGAGGTATCTTTGCTCCGGTTTTCAAATGAGCTTCATTCCTGAAAACCTAACAAAAGCAAACTCCTTATCTGTACATCGTGAAATTAAACGAACACATATCATTTTTTACAGCCCTTTTCCTGACCATCAGTTCACTTACAGCCCAGGATTTGCGTCCGGACTCAACCGGTAAGAAAGATTCTGTAAAGCCTGTAATCAGCAACCAGGAAGCCATTAAAGGATTTCAGCAACTTTTTGATTCAAAAACCGTGGGTGGGGTAAGCGGCACAAGGCTGAACCCGATGGCGGTGAGTTTTGTCCAGAGCTATATGGCCAAATACGGAAAGGGATTACGGGATATGAAAAAATGGGCCAAACCCTATTTCAACCTGATCGATAATATTCTTACCGAGCACGGACTTCCAAAAGAACTGAAATACCTGGCCGTGATAGAATCCGGGCTGCGTTACAATGCGATCTCCTGGGCAGGCGCTGTTGGCCCCTGGGCTTTTATGCCCGGCGCGGCCCGCCAGTACGGACTGATCGTGATGTCCGGTTACGATGAACGGCTGGATTATTACAAGAGCACTCATGCGGCCGCACGTATGCTCACGACTTTATACCTCAAGTACCAGGACTGGTTGCTCGTGGTGGCCGCTTATAACTGCGGGCCCGGCAATGTGGACAAAGCGATCAGGCGGAGCGGCAGCCGGGATTTCTGGAAACTGCAGTATTACCTGCCAACAGAATCCATGAACCATGTGAAGAAATTTATCTCCACCCATTATGTATTTGAAGGAGAAGGCGGCATTACTACTGTAACGAAAGATGAAACAAAGGATCTGCTGCTTACAAAAATCTCCACCATGAATGAAGATGAACTTAAAAACAGCACGGTCTATAAAATCACCGGCCGGTATAACTCTGCAGTCATCCTGAAATTTATTGACATGGAGCCCCTGGCCTTCAATAAATATAACCCTCGTTTTGATGACTCTATTGCGCTGAATGGCATCTATGAAATGCGGTTACCCGTGCAAAAGATGAATACCTTTATTGCAAAGCGGTATGAAATTCTGGATGAAAGCCTGAAACTGCTGCTCGATCCCAACGGAACAGTCAGTACCGGCGGCCTTCAATAAGATCAGGAAACTTTTTCAAGCACATTAATAATCGCGGCAGCTTTGAGGATGCATTCTTCCCATTCTGCCTGTGCATCGGAATAGTGCGTAATTCCCGAACCTGCCTGGAACGATATACAGGCATCCTCCTGATTATACATAATACTCCGGATCACCACATTAAAATCAAAATCGCCCTGCGGATCAATATAACCCAGTGCTCCGGAGAAAATTCCCCTCCGGGTTCTTTCATATTGCTCGATCAGTTGCATCACCCTTTTTTTCGGAGCCCCGGTCATGGAGCCCATCGGGAAAGTGGCTTTCAGTATTGTATACAAATCCGCATTTTCCTTCAGTTCACCGCTAACGGTGGAAATCATCTGGTGTACTTGCGGAAAAGAGTAGATGCCATAAAGTTCATCCACACTGACCGAACCTTCTTTACAAACACGGGAGAGGTCATTACGGACCAGGTCTACCACCATTACATTCTCTGAACGGTCTTTAGCGCTGTTATACAGTGCATCACGGGTATGCTGATCTTCCTGCTGGTTTCCGGGAACGCGGCGTGATGTGCCTTTAATGGGCTGTGAGAGCAACTGATTTCCTGTTTTTTTCAGAAACCGTTCCGGGCTGGCACATATCAGCCACCGGTCATGCACCCGGTAGAAGGCCGAAAATGGATTGGGAGACACGGCACTTAACCGGCGGTATACATCCAGGGGATCAAGTTCAGCCTGTTCGGCAAAAAATTCCTGGCAAAAATTGATCTCATAGCAATCCCCGCGTGTGATATGCCGCTGCAGGGCATGAATCACTTCGAGATATTCTTCCCGGCTAAAGCCCTGTTGTATATGAAGCGGTTTTTTTCCTTTTGAAGGGGCAACGGAAGTTTGTGCCAGGATAGCACGGTATACCGCATCCGGATCATCTGCTTCAATGTCTAACTGATCTTCACTCAGCCGTAACAGGATTTCCGGTTCAAAGAAAAACAGGTCGGGAAAACCAATCCGGTCCGGGTGACCGGACTGCAGGGACTCCGTTTCATTTTTGAGGTCATACCCGAGATGACCAAATAACCAGCTTTTTTTTTCCTGCTGAAATAATTGCAGGGCTTCGAGGGCTCTGCCGGCAGGTGCTGTTACCACCCGACGGGCACCGGCTGCCACCAGGCATTCCACGGCATGGGGGGCCACCTGGTACTGGTGATTATCGGGCAAACAAAAAGTGCTGAAGGGTTGATCCCAGTTCGGCACTTTTTCTTTTATCTGTCCGGAATTCGTTACATGAACAGAGTGGCTGTTTAAGTTAGGTCTGTTCAATGTGGTGATGCGTAATTGTTCTGTTAGTAATCATCATCATCGTCGTCGTCATAGTCCTTGTCATCAAACAGGTCTTTAAATTCATCATCTTCAAATTTGAAATCCTCCTCTTCCGCTTTTTTACCGGGAGCAGGGGCTGCTTTCTTACCTTTTGATTTGGGAATATCGAATTCATCAAAATCAGGATCCCATTCTTCTTCCTCTTCTTCAGGTTTTTCCCATTCATCAGTTTCCTCCACATCGGCATCGTCATCATCATCGTCCTCCTCTTTTCCTTTCTTAGGTGCCGCTTTACCCCCCTTCTTTGCGGGCTTCGCCTCCTCCTCTGCATCAAAATCATCATCATCCACCTCATCACCGTCCTCTTTCTTGCCGGGTTTAGGCGCGGCTTTTTTAGCTGCTTCAATTGCTGAAGCCCCTTCCGCGGTTGCTGTGCTCTTTTTTTCCTTTGCTGGTTTTATTGCCATAGTTGAACAGGATTAATATTGTAAAATTTCAGCGAAGTTTTTAATTAGCCAAATTTTTAAAATTTTTTTTTCTAAATAAACAGCCGTAAGTACAGGTTGGTTTTGAACTGATTTTCCCTATTTGACCTGGATAATCTGCTCACGGCCCGGTCCATTAGAAATATAATGGATATCCACCCCAAGGTAGTTATTGATAAAATCAACATAAGTTTTCATGGTGGCGGGCAATTCCTCCGATTTTGACGCTTTGCTGCTGGGGGTATCCCAACCGGCAAATTTCTGGTACACAGGTAGCGGCTTTTCACGATCCATCTGGAAAGGCACTTCTTTTGTCTCTTTACCGTTTATCGTATAAGCGGTGCAGACATCCAGCTCTTTAAACGCGTCAAGCACATCCGCCTTGGTCATTACGATCTTGGTAACCCCGTTGATCATACAGGCAAAATTAAGGGCAACCAGATCAATCCAGCCACAACGTCGGGGACGTCCTGTAGTGGCCCCAAACTCGTTCCCGATCTTACGGAGCTCCTCCCCGGTCTCATTCTCCAGTTCTGTCGGGAAAGGTCCGCCACCCACCCGGGTACAATACGCTTTGGTAACGCCGATCACATCCCTGATCTGCTGGGGCGCCACACCTAACCCATTGCAGACTCCTGCGGAAATGGTATTGGAAGAGGTGACAAAGGGAAAAGTACCAAAGTCAATATCCAGCATACTCCCCTGGGCGCCTTCCGCCAGGATCCGTTTGCCTTCTTTTAACTGCTGATTTATAAAATATTCCCCGTTTACAATATTCAATTGTTTCAGGAACTCGAGTGCTTCAAAAAATTCTTCTTCCCAGGCAGTAATATCTTCCTGGAAATTGTAATTATCCAGCAGGCGCTGGTGTTTCATGCGTAGTTTGATATACTGGGTGGTGAAGTTTTTGTCCAGCAGGTCACCTACCCGTAAACCGTTACGTCCTGTTTTGTCCATATACGTCGGACCGATCCCTTTTAATGTGGACCCGATTTTCTGATTGCCCTTGGACAATTCCGCTGCCTTATCCAATGCCCGGTGAGTGGGAAGTATCAGGTGTGTTCGCTTGGAGATAAAGAGATTTTTCTTCAGGTCGATTCCAAAAGAGGCGACCGTATCACACTCCTTTTTCAGGGTTACCGGATCCAGCACCACACAATTGCCGATCAGGTTGATGATACCCGGATGAAACACACCGGAAGGTATCTGGTGCAGTACCACTTTTTTGTCCTGTACATACAAGGTATGTCCTGCATTGGGGCCACCCTGAAAACGGGCGACCATATCGTAATCCTTTGCGAAAAAATCCACAATCTTACCCTTTCCTTCATCGCCCCACTGGAGGCCAAGTAATACATCAACCATGATTCAATTTCTGTTTTTTGATTCCGTCAACCGGCGGATACCGGGCAATCACCCGGGCGCCGCAAAAATACGGTATCATGAAAAAGCCACCGAATTAAATAAGGTGGCTTCTTAATATTTTATTCCCATCCTGAACACACTTATCAACGAAGGGAACTACTTAGCGAATCAATGTAACCGTGCCTTTTTTAGTGATCAGCCGGTTATCCCTGGTGAGCCCTTCAATCATCCAGATATAGACCCCGCTGCCCTGATCCATACCACCAAAACGACCATCCCAGCCATCATTGAGCTTCGAGGTGGAGAAAACCAGTTGTCCCCAGCGATTAAAGACCCTGAAGTAATTATAACTCTTCATCCCTACCGGGAAGGGGGTAAACTTGTCATTTTTACCGTCATTATTGGGTGAGAAACCAGTCGGTACATAAATATCAGGGCCCTTATAGATCCTGACCTTGATATAACCCTCCCCTCTGCAACCCGCAATGGTGGAGGCAATGACCTGGTAATGTACATCCTGTCCGATTGCGCCAACGGTCACAACCGGGTTAGGGATATTCAGGTTACCCGGGCCTACCGTACTATTGGGATTACTTAGTCCAATGGCCGGATTCCAGGAATAATTGATCACATCGCTGTCAGAAGGCACCGCCAGTAACTGGAACTGGTCACCGGGGTATCCAATCGTATCATAGGGATAGGTTTTCACTTTGATCGGTGGCGTTACATCGATCCTCATATCATCTGTTACCAGTGAAGCACAACCGTTTGCGTCCGATATGATGGACACCGTATAAACGACATCCTTGGAAGGTGTGGAAAGCGGGTTGGCCAGGTTGGGATTGTCCAGGTAAGTAGACGGAGTCCATACATACTGCGTACCCCCGGTAGCCTGAAGCTGGTAATTCTGCCCGTAACAGATAAAGCCATCCACCCCGGCATTGGGAATGGGTGCTTTATTAACATTGACGATCACCGTATCATCATGGGTACAACGGCCTAAAGTTGCCGTTACAATATATTGGGTGGTCACGACCGGATTGGCCACCGGATTATAAATGGTAGTACTGCTAAGACCGGTAGCCGGACTCCAGACATACTGGGTGGCATTGGAGGTCAGTTGCAGTTGTACCGATTTGCTTTCACAGATCGTGGGATCGGTCTGCGCTGTCCAGGTCATGTCATCTGTAAGGCCAACCACAGTCGGAAAACTGGTTGTGCATCCAAGATTATCTTTTACAGTAACGGTATAGTTACCGGGTGCCACATTGAACTGGCTGGATGACTGGAAGTTTGTGCCGTCAATGGAATAAGTATAGCTGGTATTTCCCCCGGTGGCAGTTATGAGTATCACCCCATCCAGACCGCCATTACAGGTGGCATTGGTATTCACAGCACTGGCCGTGAGGGGAGCAGGTTCAGTAACGGTGACAGGCTGGGTGCTGATACATCCATTAAAATCACGGATCTGAACAGTATAATTTCCAGCGGGTACATTGAATATATTACTGCCCTGCCAGGTAAGTCCGTTTATCGAATATTCATAGGGCGTTACACCACCAGAGGCAGTAGCGGTGATCGTACCTGTACTTTGCCCGTTACATACCACTGGTACAGCAGCCGCCACACTGGTCAGCACAGCAGGCTCCGCTACGGAGATACTGAGTGTGCCATTACATCCATCTCTCTCCCTGAAGTAAACAGTATAATTTCCTGCAGGCAGTCCATTAAATACATTACTGCTTTGCCAGGTAACTCCATCCAGCGAATACTCATAAGGGGCATTGCCAGCGGCGGGTTGAGCAACCGTGATGGAACCAGTTGAACCACCATTACACAAGGCATCGGTCTTGGTGGCTGTGGTAGCAATTGGCGGGCCGGCCACCACACTTACGGGAATGACGGGAGTAATACATCCAAACACATCTCGTACTACAACAGTATGAGCGCCGGCAGGCACATTCGTGAATGTATACGGTGCGGGTCCTGTAACTGGTGCCCCACCGTCAAAAGTATATGTATACGGAGCAGTACCTGTTGTAGGTGTAACGGTAACAGAGCCATTACTCGCCCCATTACAGGAAGTGGCGGACGTGGTAGCCGTTGCAACCATCTCTGTCAGGTTTACAGCTATAGTGTCAAAACTAACCAACTGGTTGCCGGGGTTATCGCAGGCGGAAAAAGTGGTTCTGATCACAAAACTGGTCGCACTGCTGCTTACACATACATTGGGAAAATGAAGATCAAGGGAACCTGTTATTGTAGTGGCCGTATCTGCGGTTGCTACCAGGGTTCCTCCCATGGTAAGGAGTTCAGAACTCACTACCCTGGGTCCGCCGCCGGAAAGTGTACACACGTCTCCGGAATATGATTAAACCCATTGCGTACACTTATGACCC